>DATEYH010000105.1:0-5909 GCA_035256305.1 Candidatus Nanoarchaeia archaeon | reverse complement strand
AACTCCTTCTCCATCTCCTCCCTTATGATGCTCGGAAGATAAACCTGGATAACCATATCTCCGAAAACCATTAACTCGCAGGTAGAGGCGCAATTAACATTAAGCTTGATGTGGCAGCCTATTGATTTGTAGAAATCACTGCACCACTTGTCAATCAAACTATTCCCGGCACACAAAACATAAGTCTTATGGCCAAGCCCAACCAGCTTCCTAATCCAGTTATATTCTGCCCTCAGATAAAAAAGAGGCCTCCATTCATGAGCATGATGAACACAGATAACCTCCTTGCTCTTAGAGCTTAAAACATAATGCTTTTGCAGGTAATAAAGGTACTTCTCAACATCAAATAAGGTCTCAAAGGTCAGGATGTTAATGCTTCCCTCCTTCTTAGCGTCCTTAATCCCTTCTATCAGCTTAAGCCTGTCCTTGGTGTAATAGTTCGTCTCAATAACCTCTGTGTAGCTGTGCAGGTTCTTCAGCCACTTCAGGTTGATCTGATAGCCTTCCTGTTTCTTCTCAACCACACCGCTAGCAACAAGCTCATTAACAGCCTTGAAAACAGCCTGGTAAGTCACGTTATGGCCATACCTCTTCTTGATAAGGTTGAAAATCTTCTTAATGCTGAGAGGCCAGTCATAGCCAAGAATAGTAATCACATAATCCTTTGTAGATGCTTTTTCTCCGAGCTGAGGCAAGGTAAGAGTAAGAGCCATGACAAAGAGGTCTAACAAATCATATTTAAAGATTATTATACTCAACTAAACAGATAATAAAAAGTAAACCAAATAGTTTATTTTCTTGTAAACCAAAGATTAATAACAACGCATTAAGAATTTTGAAGAATAAAAACACAGGGTGATGATAATGAAAGAGATCATGCTCGAGAAAGATCATTGCTTTCCACCGCCAAGATGGCCGACGCCACTGGAAGAGCTGGCAAGAGATGGAAAAACAATAGTGGAATACATAGAAAAAGGTAATTTAGAATTCTTGTTAAAAGATGAAAAACGTGTAGGGCTGAAGTTCTTTAAAAATTGCATACACCAATACCAGAAACTCTTCGATTACTTGGAAGCCGGCTACAAAAGCGTGAGGGAATCTGAGAAGAAAAAGAATGCCTCTACCTACATAGGAAATTTATATCAGAATATTTTGTACTTTGATTACAAAAGTTCTGTAGCAGACGGGTTGCCTTGGTTCAGCGATGGCTTCTTGAGACAGTATGTTTATCTCAACTGCAAAAAGAGCCTCAAGACAGACAAGCAATTCTATGAGAAATACTTGCTACTAGCAAAGAAAGCATGGAATAACCTTGCAGAGATAAAGCCAGAAGATAAGACTACGTTAGAGCTGATGAGAAAATTCAACGATGCAACCGAGGCAATAGGCCAGAGCGATGCTAATAATCCCTGCGACTTTGAGTACACTTTCAATGATAAAAAAGACGCATGGGAGCGTGGCGACAAGCCATTTATAAAAAGGTATTGAGGCGATGCAATGTTCGTCCTGCCAAAAGACATTGCAAGGAAGATTATTCTGGGAGAGCTTGATTACAACAAGCTGCCTTATAACCATGATAATGAAAAAGCTAAAGGCTTTTATTTAGAAGACCAGGCCAGGGTCAACTTGGCATTAGAAAAGAAGCACCAAGCGAAGTGCACTGCGCTTGAAGAAATTTGTCATAAAGAAGAATGCAGATTCTACATAAAGGGAACTGGCAGGATAAAAAAAGGCTGGGCTTGCATGGAATACAAAGTTGATTTTCCAACAGCATCGTTTGATTCAAGATACCATGTCACTTTTATAGGAAGTGAGATGATTGAGCTTCGGTTAACCAGCAAAAACATAAAAGAGCTTGAGAAGAAAGGAGCAAGATCTTTCTGCCTGGGATGCGGTTATCCATATGAGAAAATACCTCTGCGGCTCGTAGAAGCCCGATTTGATAATAACGGTTATCTGGAGGTCTGCTTGTTGTGTGACTCTTGGGAATTTCATGACGCAGATTCCTTTATTACTCGTATTGAAATAATAAGCTGGCTTAACAGTTACAAAGAAAATGCTTGAATACGATGAATCCAGATGGGAAGAGCTCATCCCTGCCCCTGTCAACACACTCCAGCTCTTCATAACTAATAGGTGCAACAACCGGTGCAAAGGCTGCTTCTATGCCCATAGTCTTGGAAGCGATGAGATGAAGTTTGAGGATTATAAGAAAACCATCCTGAAATACGCCCACAGCATAAGCAAGGTCGTCCTTCTTGGCGGAGAGCCAACCCTGCACAAGGACTTATGCAAAATGATTAAGCTCAACACCATTCTCGGGCTTAAAACAACGGTTTACACCAACGGCATTAACATCAAGGCTTTAGAAAATATTGATTTAGCCAACACAACAATAAGGGTAGGCGTGTACGGAGCTGAGATAAGCGAGAAGCCATTAAGCAAGGTGCCAGCCACAGGATTGCCAGTGACCGTTGTATACATGCTAAGAAAAGACAATGTCGATGAGCTGATGAAAACAGCGCTCATGGCTGAGAAGAGGTTTAATTGCCAGGCCTTCTACATCTCAAGCATAAGGGACATAGCAGCAACCCATGACTACTGGAAAGACACAGAAGAAACCCTGCCACTAGAAGAATACTTTGAGGTTGTGCAAAGCTTTGTGAAGAACTACACTGGAAACATAAAGAAGATTCATATTGCAAGGCGAGGAGTGATTGAGACAAAAAAGAAAGCCTTGCTAGCGCCCAGGCACTGCAGGTTCGGCAACATCTTTCCTGACACAAGCAAGCAAAAACTTGCTGGGCCAGAAAAACAAAGTTTTCCTGACAGCAAGAAGATAATCTGCCCCCTGGACATATCGAAGAAAGCTTACTCTCCAGAGCTCTGCTTCAGGACAAGGAAATGCAACAAGAGCAATGAGTGCATACTGCAGAAGATAGTTCTGCAAAGAAAGACAGCATGAGCTTTGGCACTGGACAAATCCGGAATTCTTTCGTGCTGCACTGGACATTTGTTCACGTGAACTATTTAAACCAGCCCAACGATAAATATTTAAATGACAAAAATGATACTGGTGCATATGAAAAAGAGAATCCGCAACTTCACAGTCATAATAGATAAAGGAGAAGACGGCTTCTATGTTGGCAGTGTGCCTGCTCTTAAAGGTTGCCATACGCAAGGCAAGACAATTGACGAGCTCCTGAAAAATATTAAGGAAGCAATCGAGCTATGCCTTGAGGTTGAAAAAGATGTTCCTGACGAGCATTTCATAGGCATCCAGCAGGTACAGGTTAAAGCATGAAACTACCGTTACTATCTGCTCAGGAACTTATAAGAATTCTAAGGAAGATGGGCTTTGAGGAAATACGCCAGAGAGGAAGCCACAAATACTTAAGGCATCCTGACGGCAGAGCAACAGTAGTGCCTGTGCATAGCGGAAATGACATTAGCAGAGGCTTGCTGAAAAAGATACTGAATGAGATAGAAGTAAGCAGGGAAGAATTCTTGAAGCTTCTTTAATTTTTTTAGTAATCTTTATTAATAACACAACATATCATATTCTTATCATGCGCTTCACCCGTATCACCATAATAAGGAGCACCAGGCCTGAGAGAGAGGACATCAACAAGGAGCTCCAATGGCTCGGAGGAACCCTGGGCTTGTTCAACCTCAGGGACAAGGACAAGAGCTGCTTCAGGGTATTCATAGCCCTGGTTCAAGCCTTAAAAGAAGGCAAGAAGCTCACCAGCGACGAGCTAGCAGCCAGGACCAGGCTTAGCAGAGGCACAGTAGTGCATCACCTTAACAAGCTCATGAGCTCAGGCATAGTGGTGCAGGAGCGCAACCGTTATTCTCTAAGAATGGACAGCCTGGAAGAGATGGCAGAGCACATAAAAATGGATGTTGACGAGGCCTGGGACAAGCTCTTAGAAGTAGCCAGGGATATTGACGAGAAGCTGGGATTATGATAATTCAGCCCTTCCGGCGATTGAGGAACAATAAAGATTATTTTAAGCTTATAAAAAAAACTAAAAAACTTTTGCGCCTCAGTTAACAAAAACCTGATGTTTTTGAATTGTCGGCTTACCGACAATGGCGGCGAGCCTTCTCACTTCTTTTTCTTGATAGACTTCTTCTCCTCTACAACCACAGGCTTAGAATCATTCCTGTCCCTCTGGAAGAAAGCCAGGTAGATAATCTCAAGCAAGCCAACGGTGTTGAAGATTAAAACGCACACAAACCAGACAAGCTGGTTGTTCCTAGCGCTCTTCCACATGGCAATAGCCTTCCAAATACCAGACCATATTGATATTACTATTATCAAGGTCATCAACTCTGGTGGAATGTGAATCCACATAGCAAACACCTCCTCATTCATTATTATCTCTTATTACTTATTCACCTTATTTATTATTTCCTATAAAAATATTGTGTTCTCTGTTCTCTATACTGATTCTTCTTAATCACACAAACAAGTGGCTCTTGGCATTCAATATGAGCAATGCGCTCACAATAATCATCGGGACAGTTATAGTGCCTATAACATTATCCTGGATGTAAATCCAGCCAATAATCGTGTAGACAAGAGTAAGAATAGCAAAGACCAGGCTTGCCCTCCTCGGCTTGTTCCAGAAAATAGCTATGGCAGCAATAACCGCAAGCCCAGGCAATAATGCTCCTAATAATTGCCATAACCCAAAGCCAGGCTTGAGGTCAAATAGCATGGTAAGAAAGAATAATCCTACCAGCAAGGCAAATATCCTCGGAGCATAATAAAGAGTCCTATGGACGTGCTTCCTGTGCTTGTTATTTAGTTTAACCATAATCCACTGCCGCCTAAAACTCCAGAGAATAATCCTCGGAGTGATTCCCACCCCTTTTGTAATAATAAACTAAAAAATAAAATTTTAGCCAAATATTGCTTTTAATCCTGCAATGTCTCCCGGGTTCAGGCTTCTCTTGCTGGTTTCTCCTTCAGAAGAGTAGCCATACATGGTTTCTTCTAAGCATCTGTTGTAGAGGTCTGACAGTCCAACAGTGTGGCCTAACTCGTGAGTTGCTATGTTTTGCAAATCCATCAAAGCAGGATTGCTCACTGCATCGCCCCATTCCCAGTTAGAGCCTGTATTGAAGAGCATGTCAAACTCAACTATCTGCTTTGTCCCTCGAGTATACCAAACGTAAGTCACAGCTATGACACCACTGTTAGAATAAGGGACAAAGGCAATTGCATTAACTTCATCAGCCACGCCGAATTCTACATTTCCAGTTTCATATACATCATCAAAAGTCTCTCCATTTGTTGCAGCATCCCAGGTATCAGCCGATATTGAGATTGCTTTTGTAACATCTGATGTAAGCAAATCAGACCCGGATGGATCTATCTTATAGCTCACAGGCAATGAAGATGAAGGCCATTTAACACCCATAAGCTTGTAGCACTTCGCTTCAGCAGATGGCTTTGCGTTGAAGTCATGTTTTGCAAAATTCTTCTCAAACCCTTTCTTGTAATGGATAAACACCACTTTTTCTAAGTCAGACGGATTCATGTTCTTAGTGTCTGCACTTGCAAAAGCAGCCATCGAAAATGCTAGCAAGCTAATCAGAAAAAAAACCAATATTTTTGTCTTTTTCATGTTAAACCTCCAAAAATTTATTGATAACACTCTGTAGTAGTTTAAAGTATAAAAAAGTTTCTATTTTAAACATAAAAAATAGAGAATAAAATAAAAAAATTTATCCTTAACCCTTCATCTCCCTAACAGGCTTTAATCCTCCCTTCCTCTTCCTCATGGTCAAGACTATTACCGCTGCTATGGCAACAAATAGTACCACCACAATCAGGATTTGGAGCCAGGCATTCATCCCTCCCTGCTTCTCCACAGGAGGCTTCTCCCCTGTAACTG
>DATEYH010000104.1:0-10210 GCA_035256305.1 Candidatus Nanoarchaeia archaeon | reverse complement strand
TCCCTAAAATTAGTCTGGGCAATGATGAAAAGCACTTTAGCACTCATGTTAGCACCTCCTGATTGCTCTTCTGATTGTGTTTGCTCCTCCTGAATAAAAGGCCCTGTTCTGCCTTCAGAGGATTGTTTTTGTGTTTGAGGTGAACAGCTGGCTAATATAATCGCAGTAAGCATTAGACATACCGCAACAAGCCACCTCATTAACTAAGAATAATAGTTATTCTTTTTAAATTTTGTTAGGAAAGAAGGAATAAGCCCCTGTCAGGTTTTGTTATTCTTAGCTAAACCCCTTTAAAATCCGACATCGCGATGGAATTTTTAAGTTTAAACCCTTAACCAAATCGACACCAAAGTGCCACAAACCGCCACTAGCTTGTCCTTGCTTGTTTTATAGGTTATAAGTTAAAAGCACTTATAAATGTTACGATAAATATTACGGTTTTTGGCGTCGGTAAAAACCTAAAATTCTTACTTTTTACTAAGCGTACAGCGGTTTCCTACTTCACGAAAAGAAGTGTTTTTACTCTAAGAAATGGTTGGGTAAATTCGATACATTAATATACGAGTAAGTCTAAAATAGAAATTATAAACACATGTTTGTGGAGATGAATGAACAATGAAAAAGATTATTGTATTATTCTTAATGTTAGCATTAAGTAGTTCAGTCGTTCATGCAGGTTTTTTCGACTGGATTTCGGGAATGGTTATGAATGACCAAGAAGAAACGCCAACAGAAGACCCAATAGCAGTATATGAGCAGGTAACATGTAAATTTTTAGGCTCTACTTCCACACAAACATGTTACTACCCTTATATTCAGGATCTGTTTTGCACAGGAACTGACTCTTGCACCATGACCATAGAGGGCACAGAAGGAAATAAAGTTGATATAAAAGCTTGTGGCGGAGTTGCCTATGCCACTCTTGACAGTGCTGACGAGACTGTAGAGTTCAACTGTGAAAAAAACGCAGTTGGAGGAGGCGGAGGAGGAGTTAACTGCGTCTTCGATGAAGCCACTCAAACTCAAAAATGTTATCCCGCTGAGAATCCTACTACCCCCGAGACTACTACTGCTCCTGTCGAAAATGTGAAAGAACAGGTAAAATGCGTATTTTTAGAATCTAAACAGCTACAAAAGTGTTATTCTGAGTTTGGACAAAGTTGTGAAGGAGAAACTAGCTGTGTAATGGATATAATTGGTGAAAAAGGGAGAAAGACTACTTTGAAAAGCAGTTGCGGAGGATATGCTTATATCCTGTTAGATGGAAATGATGAGAATGCAGAATTCAAATGTATCCCTGGAGAAAAAGTAGCCCCTGCACAGATTGTTGGAAGAGGATTTCAACGTGCAGCCTGGGAATGCTATGATGGCACGAGCTCCATATCTCAAGATGTAGGATGCTTGCCTTCTGAAGTTTGGCATAAAAAAGCAGAGCTATACTGTGAAGGGCATTGCTACCAAGACGGGTCTAAATGCGGGGTTAATTCATTCAGTGTTTTAGAAGAATGCTATGAAACGGTTACTGGAGCAACACAGCCAGCCGTTACTGCAGCAGGAAAACCAGCCGTTACTGAAGCAACACCGCCAACTGCTACAGGAGTAGCAAAACCGACTATTACTGGAGCAGCACAGCCAACTGGCACTGCAGCAGCAAAACCAGCTGACTTAGAAAAATTAAAAGAAGAAATGGAAGAATCTAAAGAAGAAACACTATTCTGCAAGGATTCTTGCCCATTAGATGGAAAGTGTTATCCTTTTGGTTATAGAAAAGGCGGAGAATATTGCCCAGATGAAGGAATGTTCAAAAAACAGTTGAAATCAGAAGAGGCTTGTGAGAATAATTTTGAATGCTCAACAAATGTCTGTGTTGACGGAAAATGTGTAAGCTCTGGTTTAATTCAAAAGATTATTAATTGGTTAACTAAACTATTTGGATAAAAAATGTTTTTTATTTTTTTGTTATGTTTTTTATTGTTTCAACGTAGCTTTTCTTTTTCTCAAAGTTTTTACATTGTTTAGAAGATACTTGCAGAGAAGCAATAAAACTATTGAGTCAAAAGCAGTAATCTGTATTCTCACAGAAAATCCTAAGACTTATATTTGTCTTTTTCCGCCATCAGAATGGAATTTTTAAGTTTAAAGCCCCAGCAATAAGCCCCTACAAAATATAGTTAGAGATATGAAGAAGTAAGTATGAAGCCTCCGACGAGATTTGAACTCGTGACCTGCGGATGTCTAGCTGTGGTTACAAGTTTCGGCTATATAATCCTCTCAGATTAATACCCGCCGCACCACCACTATGCTACGGAGGCGCAGTTTGAGAATAGCCGGCTTTTATTTATAAAATTTTGTGTTTGATACCTATGCTAAGCAGTTTTTTTATGTTCTTAGGATTATGAAATCCGATTTCCTCAACCCATTTCGTAGTCATCTCAACCCCATTCAAGGCTAAACGATACACATTTTGCTCATTTGGTTTTTTCGACACAATTTCACAGTAACTGACACGAAAACCGGCTTTTATTAGAGCTTCTCTAACTTGCCATACTAGAATTTTTGATATGCTTGAGAAATATATTCTTGGATAAAGTTGAGTTCGCCTGTTTGCTCTCGACCAGATATATACTGATCCATCGGTGTCAAAAAGCCCTCTTAAAAAAGGCAATATCAATTTTTTATCATTGTAAATAATTTCTGGAATACGAATATTATCCTTCTTTCCCAAAGGAAGTCCTAATGTTTGATTTTTAAATTCAATAATGCTTTTTGAGCATATTCTGAATCCGTAAGTGCCTTGAGACCAGTTTCTTGGCTTCGGAGTTTTTCCATAAATTTTTTTTATAAGAGGTAATATGACATTATCCATATACTCTCTATCGTCATCCTTGTGGCAAGCAACAGTGTAAAGGCTTCCATTGTTCTTGTAAACATTCATGCTTCCGTCACCTGCATGAATGCCTGTTTCTTCAGCCAAATCTTCGTTTACGAAATAGTTCATAATTGGGTTTTATAGACAGCGAACTCATTTATATATCTCACGCGCATTTGTCCAGTGCTAGTAGAAATCTAAAGGATTGCGTAAACAATTATAGGGATTATTATGCCTATTATTATCCCGACCAGCACTTCTGCTGGTGTATGGCCTGAGTGCTCTTCCATCTGTGGGAAATCCTTCTTGTCCTGGTTCATCTTGTTTATAACCTTGGAGTGCTTTTCGACCAGCATCCTGACTTTAAGGGCGTCGTTAATAACAATTAAGGCAAGCACAACACTGAGGACGAATAGCGGGGAGAGGCGCGAGCCAGCATCAAGGAACAAACCTGTTGATAAGGACACTGTTGCTATTGTGTGCAGAGAAGGCATGCCGCCGTCATAAAGCAATGCTTTTGCACTTATCTTCTTGTCCTTGCTCCACTGGATGATGGTTTTGAGTATTTTGCCAAAAAGCCATGCAATTGTCACGCTTAATATTAGCTCTTCTATCATTTTTACCAGCATAAGTTGTTTTTGATATTTAATTCTTTGGGTTGAATGATTGAGTTGGATTGAGTTATGGTATTCTCCTGAATCTTGTGCTTATAAGCCCCCATTCTAGGAATAAGAGGATGAGCACTGTCAGTATTAAGCCGTGGCTTAGCTTCACTGGTATGAATCCTTTGTCTGCTGTCCTGCTTATCTCCTTGTAAGCCTGGCTCATGGTTGCTTCATCCATCGCTTTGAAGTAATAGCCGCCAGTGCTATTGCTAATCTTAAGCAAAGTATTTTCATTATACATTGCCGAGATGTTATAGTACTCTGGCAAGTAGCCTATGGGCCCTGATTCTGAGCCTACGCCTATTGCATGAACTATCACATGATTTTTCTGGGCATACTCTATGCTGTTCTCAACGCTACCCTCAATAAAGGCTCCGACAGTGTTGCTCCCGTCAGTTATCAGAATTATGGCTTTCCCTTTCTCAGAGCTCAGCAGGATGTTGGTGCCTGTTATTATTGCTCCTGAAATGTCTGTGCCTCCGGTCTTGGTTATCTCAAGATTCTCAATTGTTTTCTTAACCGTGGCCTTGTTATCAATCAGGGTTGTTTCAATTAAAGTGGTGCCTGAGAATGTTATTATTCCTATATTTGATTTGGATTCGAGCTTGTCAACAAACTCAAGGGCAGCATTCTTTGCAGCATCAAACCGCGTTGGCAGGACATCCTGGGCTGTCATGCTTGCGCTGACATCAATTGCTATTACAAAGTCATTCTCATTAACCATGCCTTCATACCAGAAAACCGCACCTGTAGCAGCCATTATGACACAGGTTAGTGTGAGAACTCTCAGGGTTAGGATGATGATGTTCTTTGTTATGAGCCTTTCGCCAGTAACCCTTTTCAAGGCTTCAAAATTAGCAAACTGCATGGCTTTTACCTTTGCATGCCTGAACAAGTAGAAGTGAGTATATATGAGCAGGGGTATGCTTAGCAAGTACCAGAGGAATATCGGGTTTTCAAATGTTAGCTTAATCATTTCGTCACCTAACAAGCGTCATTCTTTTTCTTAAATAATCCATTATCGGCTCTTGGAAGTCCTGGTCAGTTCTTAGCTTTATAAACCCCAGTTTAGCTTTTTCAAAGCTCTGCCTTATTAATTCTTCCTGTTTTTTATTATCCCTCTCATAGATCTTTGCGTATTGGTGCGAGTCAATGTAGAGCTTTTCGTGGGTGTAAGGGTCTTCAACATAGAACTGGCCTGCTATTTTCGGCATTTCAAAATCCCTTGGATCTCGGACCATTATTCCTATGATGTCATAAATCTGGCCCAGAGTATTTATGTAGCTTTGCCATCCCTCTTTTAGCCCAATGAAGTCTGATATGATTATGATTACGCTCCTCTCCTTAAGAAAAGTCCTTACGTACTGCAAAACCTTGGTCAGGTCAAACTCTCCCCCGTAATTCTTTGGATTGGTAAGCTCCTTTACAATCCTATAATAGGCTTCTTTTCCAAGGCTTGGAGGAACCTTTGCGATGAGCTTGTCAGTGAACATGCCAGCGCCTATCGCATCTCCGCTCTGCATCATGGCATCACACAGGCTGAAGGTCAGCTCTGCAGCGTACTCTGCTTTCAGCTTTCCAGTCGAAGAGAAGAGCATGCTGTTGCTCACATCAACAAGGAAGAAGATGTTAAAGTTGTGGTACTCCTCAAGCTCTCTTACCAGCATCTCATGGGCCCTTAGGCTGGCTGCCCAGTCAATCCTGCTTGCATCGTCGCTGAAAGTATAAGCCCTGTAGCCTGCAAATTCCAGACCTTGTCCCTTGAAGATGGTGTTCCAATTGCCCTCAAGAGCCCTGTTAAGCACCTCTCTTCTTGCTTTTATCTTAATCTTCCTCAAATGAGGGATTAGCTCTATTTTGAGTTCTTTGATAGGCATTTTTAGACCGCCAAAATTTTATTTAAGCTCTTAAATTTAGGTTGATTGCTTAAATTATCGGGACTTTAGCTAGGATTTCCCTTATAACGTCCTCTGTTTTTATTCCTTCTGCTTCTCCTTCAAAGTTAAGTAGAATTCGGTGCCTTAGGCAATTATGAGCAATGTCCTTAACATCCTGGGCTATGACGTAACTTCTTCCCTTTAGCAAAGCATGAGCCTTGGATGCTATGTAAATCCCTATGCTGCTTCTTGGGCTGCCTCCGAAGTCAATGTATTTCCCCATCTTTACATCGTATTTTGCAGGCTTTCTGGTGGCTTCAACAATGTTTATTATATAGCTCTCAATTTTTGGGTCCGTGTAAATCTTTTTTACGAATTCCTGTGCTTTCATGATATCATCGGGCGTAAGCACTCTTTTGATCTTGAAATCCTCAAAATCGTAAATAGTGATGTTGGTGCCAAGTATTCTAATCTCCTCTTCAGGCGTAGGGTAGGTCATTAGGAGCTTGTAGAGAAATCTGTCAATCTGGGCTTCTGGCAGCTTGTAAGTTCCTAGCAGCTCAATCGGGTTCTGGGTTGCCATTACAAAGAATGGCTCTGGAAGCTTGAAAGTCTCCTTTCCAATAGTAGCCTGCCTCTCCTGCATGCTCTCCAGCAGTGCAGACTGCACCTTTGGAGGGCTCCTGTTAATCTCGTCTGCAAGTATGAAGTTGGCGAATACAGGTCCTTTTACAGTGAAGAAGCCCTTGCCTTCTTCGTACGTTGTGATTCCAACAATATCTGTTGGCAAGAGGTCTGGAGTGAACTGGATCCTGCTAAAGGCGCAACCAGTTATTTTTGCAAGTGTCTTGACAAGGAGAGTTTTTCCAATGCCAGGGATTCCTTCCACCATAGCGTGGCCATTGCAGATAAGGGCTTCTATTAATCCGTCAATGACCTCTCTCTGGCCAATAACCACTTTTCCAATCTCAGCCCTAATCTCATCGAATTTTCCCTGGTAGAATCTGATCCGCTCCTCAAACTCCGGATCGCTCACCTCTTTATGTTCCGCACTCCCCATGCTAAGCCTTAATCTATCACCACTTATATAAAAACTTTTCTTATGCTGCGCCTATTAACCTAGTTTAGAATCTCGCTCTGCTAGTTAATAACCGCCCAGCGGCGTTGTTGTAAAATTTCTCCCCCTATAAGCTTATTTCCATTAGTGCTACCGAGCAACTTTTTTGTTGCGAGCGTAGCACCCTTTCCCTAAAGGTTACAAAAATCCAAAAAAATTTTTGAACCACAAAAGAGCAAAGCTTTTTTGTAGGCTTTTGTCAGCAGGCAAAAGGCTTTAACAATAAAATTTATATAGTCCTGTTACACGTTTCTTCATTGATATGGCAGAAAAAAGAGGTGGAGAAGCTAGTTCTAGCACTGAAGGCGTGAACAAGCTCATACTCAAGAAGGCTGCCCATAGGAGGGCAGAGCAGATAAAGAGCAAGGCTTTTATCTCTTCAAGAGAGGTATACGACCTGATAAGGGGTTTTTTCAAGAAGCACCTTGAGATTGATTATGAATTTACGCATGACGAATTGATGAAAGAGCTTAGGAAAGTCTATCTCCCCCCAGATCTTCAAGCCAAGGTTCATAACCTTTTCAAGGATGTGTCTGAGATAGAGCACAGCAGCAGGAGCTTTAGCAGAGAGGAGCTTGAGCAACTATTGGTTGAGTTCAAGGAAATCGTGGATGCCCTTATAGTTTCGCATTATGAAAAAGACAGGTCTTTTCTCAGGAAGATAAAGGATTCATTGCACAAGACATTCTCAAGGAAGCACCACAAAATGCTCCAGCCAGATGATTCTGTTCTTTCTGAGCATGAAAGAACAATTGTAAAGATGAACATTCTCCTTGATAATGCTAAGCGTTGGATTGATTCTAACCCTGAAAAGGCCAAGAAGACTTATAAGGAGCTCATGGAAATATATGAGTCGCTTGATGACCCTAAAAAGGAGGCTTATTTCCCTCCTATTAATGAGCTCTACAAGATGATTCAGGCTAAGGACAAAAAATAATTGAACAAGAAATTATTAAGAACAAATTTGTTTGAAATTAACCTTGCCCAGGCCAGTAAGGCTTTATCTCTTCCTTTTTGGCTTCTTTTTCTTTCCCCTGGACCGCTTCTGTCTTCTTCTTTTTTAAAAGGAGTAAGCTTATTACTCCTACCATTAATATGCCGCCCAGGATCAGTAGGTTCTTAAAGTTTTCCTCATTGATGAGCCTGGTTATTATGTTCTGTGGCTTTTGCTCGACTTTCTTGGAAACGCTGACCAGGTACTTGCAGCCATTAATCACTCCATCAACCATCTTGGAAGCTTCGTTAGTTTCACCCGCTGCTAGCTTGTCCTTGGCCTCGTACAATAGCTCGTTGAGCTCTGAGCACTCAGGATTATCACTAAGCAAGTCTTGGGCAAAGGTGACCTTGGTCTCAACTTCTGCTCCGGTTTCTGCCTGCTCGATGCTGTTAAGGATTACAAGAGCTGAGTCTGATGCTTTTGGCGTTGTTACATTGGCGATGAGCTTAACCTCGTAATTTTCTCCTAAGCGATAATTGCTTATCATGAGGGTGGTATTCTTCCTCTCCCCAACCGCCAGGCTTTCAAAGTAGTCTTGGCTGAATTCCAGTTTGACATCAGAGGCATTGGTGCTGGCATTGACCTTTATTCCCAGGAGTGAGGAGTTCCAGTTGTTCTGCAAGGTTACTGGTATCAGCACAGTCTGATTCTTGTAAATCGTGACTAGCTCTGGAACAATAATCTCAATTGCTTTTGGCAGCTCCTCCTGCTTGGTTATAGGAACCATTATTGACCTGCTACGCCCGCCTCCTCCTCCGCTTGAGCTGGCTTCTGGGGTTGTGACAACCTGCGTTGCATTAGGGACATCACTCACATTGATTACCACGGCATTGCTTGTGTTGGAAAGGCTGCCAGAGTCATAGGCTGTGAAATAAACAGTGCAGGTTCCAACTTCCACTGGGACTATGCGCACAGAGTCACCGGTTATGGTTATGGTTGCCACGCTGCAAGTAGTGACATTATAATTAAGGGTTGATTCTTCTGTAAGATCCAGATAATTATTGCTATCCGGGTCGTCATCAGGGTCCATAAAAGTCATGTTTGTCATATAATCAAGCCATTTGAGATAATCACCGAAGTTCTCTGTCGAGTTCAAAGTTATATTCGGCAAGGAATTTATAAAAAGCGGGGCTCTGTTAATATCTTCCACAGTTAGTATCCAGCTCCAGGAGCTATTCTCGTACGTGTCATCATTGACAAAGACAGTGATGTTGTAGACTCCTGAGGAGAAAAAGCTATAGCTGAGGTTAAGGTAACTGGCTGTACTGTTGAGGACTCCACCTATATACCATCCAAAGCTCAGGCTTCCCTGGGCTGTTGTATCATCTGTTACAGTTATGTTATATATCACGCTCCTGTTCTCAGAGAAGTTTATAGAGGTTGAGGAGGCTGCATAGTTGCTGGTGCTTGTGAAATTGAAAAAAGTGGTGTTGCTATAGGGTGCTCCGTAGGGCATTACCTGAGTAATATTCGGGGGATTGGTCTTTGCCTGCACTGTGAAATTCTTTACAACCCAGTCAACAGCCCCGTAATAATCAGTTGCAGTGATGTTGACAGAATAGTTGCCTGCATCTCCAATTCCTGGGGTGAAGATTATCTGAGCATAGGTCTTATTGCTTGTTGAGTTAAGGATGGTGCTTATATTGAATAAGTCTCTTCCTGTTACATTGGTATCATTAAAGCTCACATACTCATATACGCCTGCTAAGCCATAATCCTCGTCATCAGCCTGGAAGTACAAGCTTACTCCATGAGCCTCGACGATTGTTGAAGGGAAACTGAATGATTGTATCTCAGGGTCATCATTGGTGTTGTTGATGGTGAATACAATGGCTTCTGTATCTGTGGCTCCTCTTATATCTGCTACAGTTACAACAACAGAGTAAGCCCCCACGTTGCTTTGAGTGGGGGTATAATTGACATATGCGCTGGCAATTGGGCTTTGTGATGCATTATTGGTGAGGCTGAACACTGCTGTGTTGTTGCTTGTGAAGTTAAGATCATCGTTGTCATAGTCAGTGGCATTAATAACAAAAAAGCACAGGCCATCCTCTGCGCATGATAGGCTTCCTATGCTCATTAGGACTGGGGCTGAGTTGTTTATAACCTCAATGTTCATGATTTGAGTGTCTGAGAGCTCTCCGTCATCGCTTACGTTGATTAACAGAGTGTGATTTCCGACAAGGCTTTGGTTGGGTATGAAGCTTATAACTCCAGTGCCTGGACCTATATCAAAGAAGGTTGAGTTATCCCCATAAGTTAAGACTTCTCCTTCGTACGTGTAAGCGTCAATATCAGTTGCATTTACAATATAGATGAAGATAGAGTCTGCATAGGCAACTAAGTTAGTTATGTTGTTCCCACCAGTATTATTAGAGTAGGAGCTAAGGACTTCGATGTTTGGGGGATCGTTCGTGTTAGAAATGTTCAAGAACACGTCTTGGTAGTCCTCAGCTCCATTGTCATCGATGACTGTGATCCTTACGCTTGACGCTCCGCTGCAAATAACGTGGTCGTTCGTAAGGGTGGTGATATTCACAAGCCCTGTTGCATTATGGCTGTTGTTAACAGTGGAGATGCTCCAGGGATTGCTTGAGCACGTTAGTGACGTAATGGTGAAGTTTAGGGTGTCGTTAGCATCATTATCATCAGCATATACATAGAACAGGAACGGTTGCCCCTGAG
>DATEYH010000103.1:0-6952 GCA_035256305.1 Candidatus Nanoarchaeia archaeon | reverse complement strand
CAAATCATTAAATGTGCAGGAGAAAGAGGTTGTGCCAAAGCCATAAATAGTATAAGTCTTAGGCCTAGGCTCGCCATCACCGACTTTATCAATATAGCACACAGGGGTTATGTGAATCGGGTCCATAAAGCTCCTGCCGCGAATATTTGCCCATACAGTCGCAGGCCTACCTTTATAGAAATAAGGCTCAATAGCATTCACATCTTCCAGGTAAAGTCCGACAGGATTCTTAGTATCACCATTAGACCTTTCAATCTCGCTCATGTAATAGCCAATTGTGTTGTTATAAATTGGTAGGGCAGTCACATCAAATAGCTTTACTATTGATTTCCAGAGATTCTTTGCAACATTCCCAACTTCCTCCCAGAGATAATTAGCCACAATGCCGACCCGAATAGTTTCAGGCCTGCCTCCAATATATGAAAGGAAGGCTGGGCTTATCTTAAAGCCTACTCCGAAAATGAACACGAACAGAAGCAATATTATCCAGAAGTTGACATACTTATGAACAAAAGTCCAATTTTCATCTTCTCGGGCTACTTTCATACCAATATAAATTGGCCAGATAGGGAAAATGGCTAAGAAAAATCCTGCCCAGTCGAATAGGGTTGTGCCTGCCACAACGTCTATATCAGGGATCGCATAGAGTAAAGTTGGAACAACTAGATAAAAGAAGGAAATCAGGATGAACAAGATTATCTGTTGAGGTGAAGTCAGATGGCCTTCTTCTCTTGAAAAGAACCATATCGCAAGGAGAGTTAGCACACCGTACATACTTATTGCAGTGTAAAAATATACTGTCCTGTTAAACTGTAGCAAGAAAAGATCAACTACTTGGATGCAGACAGCAATCCAGAAGAGAAGCTTCAGGTTCCCAGAATTATCTTCGCCGCCATAATCGCGATACCTTCTTTTCTTATTTCTCTTCCTATCCTCTGCTGCAAGATCAGTCATTAATCCATCGCTAGAAGGTGGCGGAGTCATTTTTCTCATTACTCACATACTAATTAATAGCTATGCTGTGATCATTCCCTCTTTTTAAATACTAAAAGAATCAGATAACATCCACTCTTAGCTCAACCACGTCTAGGGGGTTTGCTTGCGGAGTTATCTTGATTGAATTCGGGCCTATGGTGACAAATTCAGGGTCAATTGATGTTTGGTAAAATATGTCCTGGGTTTCAAAGTAGGACTTAAAGCCATTAATCTCAAGCGTGCCTCGCTTGACAGTTGTTGATTCAGTAAATCTCAGGCTAAGCATTAAGCCTCTCTGGCCGTAATACATTGCCTCGTACAGGTTTGCAGGAATGTTTAGGTAGAATACTGGTTGCTCTACTCCTTGAAGCGAGGTCGTAATCTTGGGAAGGTCTAAGAGGAATGAGCCTGTGCTGGTAGTGGCTACAAGCACATTGTCTCCTGGCTTTAGGAATTCCTTGCTTACCTCGATTGAAGTTTTAATGCCGCAGTCAGGATAGCTGGTGTAGATCGGTCTATTGTTGATGAGTATCTGCACCATTCCTTCCTCTTTGGGCGGGCAGTCTGGCAGGAATTCAAAAACAGCACTCTCAATCTTCTCGTATTCTGAAGCTCCTATGGAGAAGTGCTGCTCTGAAAATGCCCCTGAATAATCAGTGATCTTGGCTGAAATCAGCACGTTTTCCAGGGTGTATGAATTAACTCTCCAGAATGCAGCGCCTGCATCAGACGCCTCAAAAACAAGGCCGTTCTTTTCTTTCAAATATTCCTGGGGGAGGTCAAATGGAACAGGGCTGGACTGAGTGATTTCTCCTTCAAAGAGCTTATACTCATTAAGCTTTATTATCAATCTGCCAGAATGCTCTTTTACATTAAACGAAAGTTTAACATTGCTCATTGTTCTAGAATCAAAGAAGAAAATCATCTCTTCAGATGTGTCCCCAAAGGCAGAATTCTTGACATACAACGAAGAAGTCCTTTTAAGCTCTCCTGCATTGGTAACTGTGAACACCATGAATGAGGGCATGGTGTGCTCCACGGCATTCTCGCCTAGCGGATAAAGCCTGCCTGGTGTTTTTGAGAGCAAAACGCTCTTCACAGTCGAAGTGCCTCCGCCGCTCCCACCGCCTCCGGCGGGATCATCTCCAAGCAAAGCTGCTCTGTCCTCTGGAGACATGAAAAGTATATAGAAAACTATCAGGACTGCTATCAGGATAATAGTAATGGCAGCATTGGTGGCTGACTGGGCAAGCTTAGATTTCCATCTAATCATAACCCCCTCTTAATAATCAAGATATATAAATTTATTGGTTTTCAAGAGAATAGCGCGAGAAACAAAAAACATTATATACTCACAAGGCAACCCAATGCCGAAATGCAGGTTATAAAAAAGAACCTAAGACAAGGAGAAATAACAGTTAAAGTTAACAGCGCAGAGGACCTCTGGTTTTTAAGCCAGCTCATAGAGGCAGATGACAGTATAAAGGGCAAGACAGAGAGGAAGATAAAGATTGGAAAGGAGGATGAGAGAAAGCAGAGCGTAGTTAGGAAACCTGTTTTCCTGGAAATCAAGGTTGAGAAAACAGAGTTTCACAAGTATTCTGATAATCTGAGAATTAGCGGAATAATACTGCAAGGGCCAGATGATATACCTAGAGGCACCCACCACACATTTAATGTTGAGCCTGGCAGCGTGGTGACTATAACAAAGGCAGAATGGCCTGGCTATCAGCTTGACAAGCTAAAAGAGGCAACAGAGCAGATAATCACCAAAATCCTTGTTGTGTTAATGGACAGGGAAGAAGCTATTTTTGCCTTGCTTAAGAACCAGGGCTATGAAGTTCTTAGCCACCTAAAAGGCGAGGTGGCAAAAAAGGGGTTGGAAAACCAGGGAAAAAAGGATTTCTATAATGAGGTTATTGAGCAATTAAAGGGTTATGAAAAAAGGTTCGAGCTTGAAAATATTATAGTTGCCAGCCCAAGCTTCTGGAAAGAGTATTTGATGAAAGCAATGCCTGATGATCTAAAGAAAAAGATAACCTTGGCAACCTGCTCTGATGTTGGAGAGAGTGCTATTAAGGAAGTGCTGCAAAGGCCTGAGCTGTTAAGGGTGCTTGAGCATGACAGGGCAGCTAACGAGCTAGGAATGATTGAGAGCCTTTTGAAAGCAATATCAGAAGACGAGGCTTGCTATGGCTTG
This sequence comes from Candidatus Nanoarchaeia archaeon, assembly GCA_035256305.1. Lineage (GTDB taxonomy): Archaea > Nanobdellota > Nanobdellia > Woesearchaeales > SM23-78 > SM23-78. Next base: position 3,777 of record DATEYH010000103.1, on the reverse strand, counting down.
TCAGAGTGCAAGGAAAAAATAGAGATAGGCGCTATTAAAGAGCTGTTTGTTAGCTATGAATTCATGCAGAAAGCAAGAGAAGAGAACAAGCACAGGGAAATAGAGAAGATAATGCGGCTGGCTGAGAAGATGAACGGAAAAGTCCATATCCTGAGCACAGAGGAGGCTGAGAAAAAACTTATTGGCTTAGGCGGGATTGCTGGTATTCTAAGATGGAAGATACAATAGATAAAGCAAATAACAAAGAAAACAATATTAGGCTTCTGGTGAAGGACATACTTGCAAAGAAAGAGCTCAACAACCTTAACGAAGGTTTTGTTGCTGAGAAACTCAATGAATTTCTTGCAAAAAATAAAGACATAAGAGAGAAACTAGGCACGAGTAAGTACGGGCAGTTCAGGCGCTCAAAGGAGCATGAGCTCGTAATAAAAAAGGTTCGAGCCGAGCTTAGAGAGATTTACGGGGTTTTCATCTTATCTGATTACAAGAAAAGGTACGAGCTGTTGGAAGCGATTAGAAAGAGCCCTTCCCCGGAGAATCACAACAGGATTCTTGAGCTGCACAAGTCAAGCAAGGAAAGGCTGCCTTATTATGGACTGGTTTATAAGAAAATATTTGATGCAACCGGGCTTCCTGAAAGAATTGTTGACCTGGCCTGCGGCCTGAACCCGCTAAGCTATCCTTATTTAGGATGCAAACCCGAGTACTTGGCCTGCGACCTTGCTGAAAAGGACTTGGAGTTCATTAAAGAATACTTTGCAATCATGAGAATCAGGGGAAGCGTCAAAAAGGTTGATTTAATCAAAGACAATGTAAGCAAAATAGTAAAAGGCATAGATATCGTATTCCTTTTCAAAACCCTTGACTCTTTAGAAAGCGTAAAATGGAATATAAGCCAAGAGCTGCTAAAAAGGTTAAAGGCAAAATCCATAGTTGTTTCATTTGCAACCAAAAGCCTGGGAGGAAAAAAGGCAATAAAAAAGGAGCGCAGAGCCTGGTTTGAGAGGCTTGCGAAAGAGCAAAATTACACTTTTGAGAGCTTTGAAATTCCTGGAGAAATATTCTACATTCTAACCAGCTCTTCCTAGAAAAATCATGCATTTTGCATGTTGTTTTTGTTCCCAACTAGTAGTCTTGATTTTGCAACTATTTACCAAGCGTAAAAAATAGTAACATATAAATAGTAGTTATGGGTTTTTGGTATTGAAAAGGGGTGATCAGTCCTACTTTTTGGAGGTAGAAATATGATTGTGAAAGAAGAGTTTCTTACAAAGCTAAGAAGATACTTTGGGCTTAATCTCTACGAGGTTAAGATATGGACTGCTCTTCTCTCAAGAGGGGTGAGTACGGCCGGAGAGTTGAGTGACATAGCCAATGTGCCTAGAAGCAGGAGCTATGACATCCTGGAAAGCCTTGAGAAGAAAGGCTTTGTTGTGATGAAGCTAGGCAAACCAATCAAATACATCGCAGTTGACCCAAAGGAAGTGGTTGAGCGAGTAAAAAAGAATGTCAAGAAAGAAGCAGATGAAGGTGTTAAGAGGCTTGAAGACCTGAAAAAAACAGATGTCATCCAGGAGCTTAATTCTCTTCACACGCAAGGTGTTGAGCTTGTAGAGCCATCAGACCTTGCAGGCTCACTAAAGGGAAGGCATAACCTCTACAACCACCTGGAGCTAACCATCAGGAACGCTGAGAAAACAGTCACAATAATGACCACGACCCAGGGCTTGATAAGGAAGATTGAGGGATTAAAGCCTGTTTTTGAGCAGATAAAGAAGAGAGGGGTCAAGATAAGAATAGCTGCACCCATAACCAAGGAAGCAGAGAAGGCAGTGAAGGACCTGGAAGGAGTTGCCGAGATAAGGCACACTGACAGCAAAGCCAGGTTCACCATAGTGGATAGCAAAGAGCTCATCTTCATGGTGATGGATGATGCTGAAGTCCATCCGACCTATGATATCGGAATCTGGATTAACACGCCATTTTTTGCCAAAGCCCTTGAAGATATGTTCGAGCTTGCATGGGTTAGCATGAAGAAGAAGGTCAAGGCTTAAAACCATATTTTTTCTTTTTATTTTTTTTGAGGCTTATTTAAAATTTCTTAGAACTTTTGTTTTTCTTCTTTATTCTTTTATTTTCATTGACTAACCCTGATTAACCAATAATTTTATATATCTTGATAAATAACAAATAGCTAAAAGTTAAGGTGGAGTAATGGAGGATATTAAAGAACTAATAAGCAAGCTGCATCCCTTGGAAAGGAAAATTGTGCCCTTGCTCAGGCATGCATCTGTATTCTCAGAGCTAGTCAAGAAGAGCGAGCTCAAGGAAGTTGAAGTCATGAGGGCTTTGCAATGGCTCCAGAGCAAGGAAGTGCTCAAGATAAAAGAGGATGTCAAAGAGGTTCTTGCTCTTGGTGATAATGGGAAAAAGGCTGTCAGGGAAGGCTTACCTGAAAAACTCTTCCTGGAGAGCATAAAGCAGAAGGCGAAACACCTTGATGAGATAGAAAAAGAAACCGGGCTTTCAAAGCAGGAGCTGAATGCTTGCATTGGGATTCTGAAAGGTAAGGCTGCAATCAACATCAATGCGGAAAGAATTATTAGCATAAGCAATCATGGAAAGGCATTGTTGGAGAAAGAAGGATTAGAAGAGGGCCTTCTCAAAAGAATAGCAAATGAAGAGACTGACTTGAGCAGCTTAAAAGACGAGGAAAGGTTTGCTTTCGAGAGCCTGAAAAAACGAAAGGAGATGATTAAGACTAACCTAAAGAAGGAATGGCATCTCATACTTACAGAGGTTGGCAAAAAACTTGTGACTGCTAATCTCGGAGCAGATAAAGTGGTTGAGAAGCTCACTTCTGCAATGCTTAAGTCTGGCGCATGGAAAGGTAAGGAATTCAGGGCTTATGACATAAGGGCAAAGGTTCCTAGGGTTGTGTTTGGCAAGAAGCATTTTGTTAACGAGGCAATAAGCTATGTGAAAAAGATTTGGCTAGAGATGGGATTCCAGGAGATGAAAGGCAGCATAGTACAGACTGCTTTCTGGGACTTGGATGCTCTGTTCGTGCCACAGGACCACCCTGCAAGAGAGATGCAAGACACCTTCTTCCTATCAAAGCCTGCTAAAGGAAGAATACCTGACAAGGAACTTTATAAGCGGGTAAAGGCCACGCACGAGAATGGCTGGACGACCAACAGCAAGGGCTGGCAGTACAAGTTCTCAGATGAAAAGGCAGAGGAGCTTCTTCTAAGAACTCATACCACAGTGCTAAGCGCCAGAACAATTGCAGCTCTCAAAAAAATAGATTTGCCTGCAAAATTCTTTAGTGTAGGCAAGGTTTTCAGGAACGAAGCTCTGGACTGGAAACACCTCTTCGAATTCTACCAGGTGGATGGCATTGTGGTTGACCCTGATGCTAACATGACCCACCTAAAGGGGTATTTAAGAGAATTCTACAAAAAAATGGGTTATGAGAAGGTAAGAATCAGGCCTTCACATTTCCCTTACACAGAGCCCAGCGCAGAAGTAGAAGGCTTTCACCCAGTAAAAAAGGAATGGGTAGAGCTTGGCGGCAGCGGGATATTCAGGCCTGAAGTGGTCAAGCCATTGCTTGGAATTGAGATTCCAGTCCTTGCCTGGGGGCTTGGACTTGAGAGGATAATAACTGCTTATTATCAAATCACGGATTTACGTGATTGCTATAAGAATGATTTGGAGCAATTAAGAACAATAAAGAAATGGATGAGGTAATTATGCTATGCCAACAATAACTGT
>DATEYH010000102.1:0-13629 GCA_035256305.1 Candidatus Nanoarchaeia archaeon | reverse complement strand
GAAGATTCCTCGAAGAAGCTTTCTCAAGAAAACAGTTTCTACACTAGGAAGCATAGCCCTGGCAGGATGGATAGGCTCAGGAATAGGATGCAAGAGCTCAACAGGGCCAGAGCCGCCTCCTTCTAAGTAGCACACAACTTTTTCCCGCCTGTTCATTGAATTTATCCATATTACTTCTTAGGTGTAAAAGAATAATGCTAATCATAAATGAAAACATTTATATATTAGTGCTAATTGCTAATTAGCATGGTTGAGAAAGATACGCTGAGGCAGATAGTCACCCAGCAGAAGAGCAGCCTTTCCCTTGCGGAAAAAACAGTTGCGAGAGAGCTATTGGATGAGATATTGCCTTGGCTCAAGGATAACCGGGTCATAATCCTCACAGGAATAAGAAGGAGCGGGAAATCAACCTTGCTAAGGCAGATGATGGAAAGGGAAACAGGCTACGCCTATGTGAATTTTGAGGATGAAAGGTTCATTGGCTTTAAGGCAGAGGATTTTGAGATGCTGAACGAGGTGCTGACAGAATCCTATGACAAAATAAGAACTTACTTCTTTGATGAAATACAGAATATCGAGAAGTTCGAGGCTTTTGTGAGGAGGCTTCAGGACCAAGGGAAAAAAATCATTATCACAGGCTCCAATGCATCATTATTGAGCAAGGAGTTGGGCACCAAATTAACTGGCAGATACAAGGCTTTTGAGGTTTACCCATTCTCATTCAGGGAATACCTTATCTTCAAGAATATCAATCCATCTAAGGAATGGTTTTACCTTACAGAAAAGAAAGTAGAGCTGATAAGGCTATTCAACGACTACAGGGAAAAGGGAGGCTTTCCAGAGTATCTTAAGAACAACGACCAAGAATACCTAAAGACAATCTATGATAACATACTTTACAGGGACATTATAGCCAGGTACGCTATTAAAAAGCAAAAAATACTCAAGGAGCTTGTCGGAGTGCTTGCAGCTAGCGTCTCCTCCCCATTCACTTATAACGCACTCAAAAAAAGCCTTGGGCTGGCTAATTCCATAACTGTGAAAGAATACATCTCGTACTTAAACAACGCCTACCTTTTCTTTGAGCTGCAGAAATTCGATTATTCTCTGAGAAAACAGCTGGACGCTCCGAAGAAAATCTATTTTATTGATTCTGCCTTCAGCCAGGTTGTCGGGATGAACTTTTCGATGAACCAGGGAAAAGTGCTTGAAAACATTGTTTTCATAGAGCTGAAAAGAAAAAAGAGCGAAACCTATTATTATTCAGGAAGCAATGAGTGCGACTTTGTAATAAAGAAAGGAGCAAGAATCATCCGGGCAATCCAGGCCTGCCAAAGCCTTAGCAACGAAAACAGGGAACGGGAGGTCAAAGGCCTGCTCGAGGCTATGAGCAAGTTCAAGCTAAAGGAAGGATTGATACTAACGCAGGAGCAGGAAGAGGAGATCAAGGTTAAAGGCAGGAAAATCAAAGTAATGCCTGTGTGGAAATGGCTTCTGGAATAACCACTACCAGATAGTCACAAAACAGAAAGGTTTATAAATCTGAAGAGAAATACTAAAACAAATATGAGCCTTGACGAAGAATTAATAAAAGAGAAGATTCCTCGAAGAAGCTTTCTCAAGAAAACAGTTTCTACACTAGGAAGCATAGCCCTGGCAGGATGGATAGGCTCAGGAATAGGATGCAAGAGCTCAACAGGGCCAGAGCCGCCAGAGCCAGTGCCAGTTCAAGTAACTCTAAACTTTGAAGTTTATAACCACATCCAGGGCTACAAGAATCAGCTCACAAAGACAGCAATGAGCGGAGAACCAGTGGCAATAAGGGTTGGTGAGCTTGGCGTTAGCGGTGTTGACCAGGACAGAATAGCTGTCAAGGAAGACGGGTTTGGCAAGCTAGTGAAATTCAGCAACACAGGAGAAGCAATCTTCACAGCGCCAAAGCAAAGCATGAATTATGACGTCATATTATTCAATGCTTATCCAGGAGTGAATTATAACTGGATGGATGAGCAAGACTCACAGTTATACCTTGAAAAAAGGAACTATGTTGTTTACAGGAAGGATTATGACGGACAGACAGGGCCTGAGACGCCCTGGCGAGAGGCTTTTGACCAGCATAACGAAGCGCTTAACCTGGGTTGGATACAATGGGGCCGTATAGACAGGCAGCCGAGCGCTGGGAGCGGAGACTTCAGCTATGGCTACGGCTACTGCTTTGGAGGCATGGGTGCTCACCTTGGCGACCACGTGCTTATAGAGCAAAGCCTCACAGGACCAGCCCCAATGGGAATTGCTAATGCAGAGATTTTTGAGAACATCACCTGTGTAGATGATATTACCGGGGTAAGTTCTCATAAAATAATAACTATAATGGGAGGTCCTAATGCAGGCAGCCTTAATGAGGTTGGCAAGCACCTGCTTGCTTATGTGTTTGCAAAGGAATAACTCTCAGTAAGGCTCATGTTTAATCTTGTTCTTTGGCTTTGTTAAAGCTTGATAATTTTTTATTCTTATTCATTGTTAAAAGAAAAGATTTATATATCGGTTTTGCACGTATGGATTTATTGTAATAGTAAGAGTTAAAATATAAATATTTTTGAATAATTAATGTTTAGCCAATCTTTTGTATGGGAAGAGGGGTGTTGCATTATGGAAAAGTTTAGGATAATCAAGTTCCTGATTATGTTCTTATTGTTCTTGCTCGCAATAAGCACTGGTTCCGGATTGAGAGATTATGTAACTAATGATTGTATGTGTTATTATTCAGTAGCTGGATGCTCAGACAATCCATATGGTCGTACTTCTCCTGGCAGTCTTGTTTCGGATTGCAGTGGCTGCATAGAGAGCGAGTTATGTTGCTGCCGGCCTTGCCCTGCTGAAGAATCAGGGTGCGGTTCTACTGCTCAGTGCAACCCTGGCACTAGATGCACAAACTATGTTTGTGCTGCGGGAGGCCGTTGCTGCCCTAACACAAGACCTAATTGGGATGGGAGCAACTGCGTAGCTACCATTACTGAGGAATGTGACCATACTACTGACATTTGCTGTGATTCAGATGATATGTATACCGATAACAACCAAGACCCTGATAATGATTGTGGAACATGCAGGGTATGTGATGGATTTGGAGTTTGCAAGAATGCTAATTCAGGAACTGATGTTAAGAATCAGTGCAGCACTGCTCTTTGCGGGACAGGCAACTGCGCTAGCGGAGGAGTTTGTGGCGCTTATGATGACGGCTTGGAGCATAATTGCGGAGCTGCTTGCAAGTGGTGTACTGATCTTGATGTTGCTTGCGAGGACCTTAATAATCAGCAGGACACTAGCGGCGCTAATCGTTGTGAAGGCTTCTGCCAGGCTTGTGACTGGGGGGTTTGCAGGTCTGCTGATAGTGGCACAGACCCTGGCAATGACTGCGTAGCCAGCACTACTTGCACTACTGGCACCTGCACCTATAGTGGTGCATCAGGCCTTTGTGGTGCAGGCGGAGTTTGCCAGCTTCCTACTGGCGGCAATGTCCCTTCTAATCAGGTTTGTGGTAATAGTAATGACTTTATAGATGCCACATCAGCAATTTCATGCGCTGCTGCTGTTCCTAATTGTGTTGCAGGAAGCTGCTCTGGGAGCATTAGGTATCCTGAATGCACTGGAACAGGAATATGTGACGCTGCAGCAACTACTTATTATCAAGCTTCAGCAACGATTTATGCAACTGGCGGTAATTCGTTTACTGCTGCTTGCGGCGTAACAGCTTCTCCTTGCGACTCTACTCCTAGAGCCTCACCAGGACCTGGTGATAATAATTATGGAATCGGAGGAGCACAGCTTTGCCAAGGCTTCTGTGATGGTAATAATAATTGTGATTGGGCTGGTAACTGTGGTGCTGCTGACGAGTGTTCTTCAGGAGATTGTTGCGACACCAGCGTCTCGCCGCATAAATTTAGGCTTAATACATACGTGTGCAGAGCAAGCACAGGGGTGTGTGACCCAGCAGAAAGATGTACTGGCAGCAGCTCAACATGCCCGGGAAACTCTTTCGCACCCATCACCACTGTTTGCGACGCTAGCACAAGATGCTCCTCAGGAGCAGGAAATGGTAATTATGGTGCTGGGGGAAGATACTCTTGCATAGGCTACTGTGATGGCGGGGGTGTTTGTGATTATGCTGATGGTTGTAATGATTGCGGCGTTGGCACTTGCACGGATACTGGTAATAGTTGGGTTGTTCAGGAGAGCATTACTATTAGTGGTGGCTGTGCTGGCGGCAGTTGTGTTGTTTCTTCCACTCTCCCGGATTCTTGTGCTGTTGGCAATGTTGTTCATGATTTGACTTGTAGCGGTGGTAGCCAGGGTGCTGATCTTACTTATGATTGTGATAATTATGATACTAACAATTGCTGGTGTACTCCTGCTGGCAGTACTCTTACTAAGAGTTGTGATGATTGGGATTGTAACACTGGCAGGTGCAGGGATTCTGGCGCTGATTTTGTTAATAATAGTTGGGCTTGCGGTGCTACAAATGATTGTTCACCGCTTCAGCCTTGTGGCAGTAGTAATTATGTTTGTTATAGGACTAATAGTGGCAGTTGGAATTGGGCTCTTAGTGCTGAGGTTTCTGAGACTGCTTGTGCTGATGGTTATAATAATGATTGTGGTGTGGCTGAGTGGGATTATGATAATATGGATCGGGGTGTTGGCAGTGCTGCTCCTCATGGGGATAATGATTGTCTTGTTGGTGTTAGCGGTATTACGCCGCCAGCCTCAGCCGTTGTTCCTGGAGCTAATTTCCAGTTGCTATGCGCCAGGACTACTCCTGTGGAGGTTAATAGTATCAAGGCAAGGATAGATTCTCCCTTGGCTGGCTGTAGTTTTAGGAATTGGGTTGGAGTAGGGGTTGGTGCTCAGGCTAATTTTACCTGCACAGCGCCTGCTACGCCAGGGACTTATACTGTAAGGTGTTTTGTGGACTTGAGTCAGTCTTACCAGAGCGGAATAGATAGGACCGCTAGCATAACAGTCGGAGGAGCAAGCATGTGCTCAAGCTATAACCAAGCCCAGTGCGTGTTAGATTCTTCTTGTGAATGGTGTGGGGACTGTTTTGGCGTGTTCTATAAAGGAAGCCTGGCAGAATGCAAGGTTGCAGGAAGCTGCAATTACCCTGCTTATTACTGCGACAGAAACCCTGCTGACCTGACAGTTCCTTATGATCATTGCAATGCAGAGTGTGATGCTAATGATGCTGGTTGCCCTAATACCTGTACAGGTGACATAAGGAATTTCAGGAGTTGTGACACAACTGGTACTTGCAGGTGTCAGACTGTAGCGACTCAGGATTGTAATATTTTTAATTGCACTACGGGTTTAGCATGCCAGGGAGTTGGCAGTAGTGTTATTCGCCAGGTTGGTGATGATTATACTTGTTCTGGTAGTGGTAATTGTGTTGTTAGCCTTCCTCCTCTTGTGGCTAGTTGTGGTGGTCCTTGGACTTGCAATGCTGCAGGAGCTTGCTTGCCGCCTCAATCTTGTGGCGGTAGTAATTATGTTTGTTATAGGACCAATAGTGGTAGTTGGAATTGGGGCTTAAATGCTGAAGCTGTGGAAACTAATTGCTCAGATGGTTTTGATAATGATTGTGATGGCTCTTCTGATTGTACTGATTCTGATTGTGGTTGTGTCTGCCCTGATTGCCCTTGTGCTGAAATCTGTAATGATAATTTAGACAATGATTGTGATCTTAAATATGATGGCTGTGATAATGATCTTGGTGACTGCCAGGAAGGAGATGGACCTCCAGCAGGAGCTCTTTACAGGTGCTGCAATAATGGAGTAGATGGTGATGGTGATACTTTTATGGATCTTGATGATCCTGGTTGTTGTGATTTGGTCACTCCTCCCAGAGGGTTCAGTGACACTGGGGATGATGTTAGTGGTGTTGGTGTTGATTGTGGGGGTTTGGTTTTTAAGTTTGAGAGGTTAATTCCTCAGATGAAGGAGCATTGCTGTGGCGCAGGGGAGGGTAATTCAGAGTTTTTCATTACCACGGTTATTGGCAGTAATACTTATTATGGTTGTTGTGATAATGCTGGTGATTGCGTTGATAGTGATGGTGACTGCCAGATTGGTGTTGAGAACACTTATGAGCTTTGCACTGATGAGTATGATAATGATTGTGATGGCGATGTTGGCGTGGCAGATGATAATTGTTCTGGGACTTTGCAGGGTCATGTGTTTGATGAGAGGCGTTATCCTTTGAGCAAGGCTACTGTTAAGGGAAGCCCTCCTGCTCTTGGTGCAGAGTATGAGGAAGTTTCAGAGCCAACGACTTTTGAAGGCGATGGGTTTTATTCTATGAAGCCTTTCATAGGGACTTATGATTTTATTGCTCGTAAGGAAGGTTATGACGATAATGTTACCAGGATTACTATACAGTCAGGGGTAACCACGAATCAGGACTTTTATCTTAGGAATGGCAGTTGTCATGCTGATTGCACTGATGGTTATGGTAATTGTAATCCTGCTTGTAACGGCATAGTATTCACTGATGCTTCTGGCGGGTCGGATACTTGCAATTTCGTAACACTTAACTGCTCTTACAGGCCTAAAGGGTTCAAGTATAAGGAGACTTATACTGATGAGCATTATTATGATATGCAGACTCATACGTATGGTTCTAGGGATATGATTAGGGAGTATACTTGCTGCGAAGTTACAGAAGGAGCTACTGTGACTTATCCCTCTATCAATCCAAGGCTCAGCGGAGACTTTGACAACCTTTACGACTATGTAACCAACGTAATGTTCGGAGGAAGATACGTAAGACTGCACATAGCCGTAGCAAGCCCAAGAAAATAAGGAATGATATATCCTGAATAACCATAACTATTAAAAACTCTTTTTCTCTTCTTACGCTCTCATGGCTGATTATGATAATGAGATTAAGAAGCTTGAAGATGAAATTTCAACTACGAAGTATAATAAGAGAACTCAGCACGCCATAGGATTGCTAAAGGCTAAGCTTGCAAGGCTTAAGGAGAGGCAGGACACTGAGAAGAGGGGGAAAAAGAAGGGAGAAGGCTATGCTATTAAGCGCTCTGGAGATGCAACAGTCATTATCGTGGGGTTTCCAAGCGTTGGGAAGAGCACCTTGCTTAATGCTCTAACCAATGCCAAGTCACAGACTGCTGATTATGCTTTCACAACTCTCTCAGTCATTCCTGGCATTCTTGAGCATGAGCAGGCAAAGATCCAGCTCCTGGATGTCCCTGGCATGGTGGAAGGAGCCAGTGATGGGACAGGAAGGGGCAGGGAGGTTTTGTCAGTTCTCCAATCAGTAGACATGGTTATTATTCTCGTAGATATTAATCACCCTGGAGAGCTAAAAATAATCCTTGACGAGCTTCATAGCTCCAATATCAGGCTTAACCAGCACAAGCCTGATGTCAGGATCAGGAAGACTGTTAAGAACGGCATAAGGATTGGGAAGACTGTGCGCCTCCCCTTTCTTTCTGATGACACTATAAAGGCTATTCTCAAGGAGTTCAGGATTAACAATGCAGAAGTGCTCATACGGGAGGCTATTAATGACGACCAGCTGATAGATGTAATCGAGGCCAACAGGATTTACATGCCTGCTGTTATCGCCCTGAATAAGGCTGATACTTTAAGCCTTGAACAGGCCCAGAGAATAAAAGAGCAGCTCAGGGCTGATGCTTTTATAAGCGCAGAAAAAAATATTAACCTTGAGGAGCTGAAAAAACTCATTTTTGCAAGGCTGGGATTAATCCGTGTCTATCTTAAGCAGCCAGGCAAGGAGGCTGACTTGAATGAGCCGCTTATTATGCGCAGGAATCCTGCGATTAGGGCAGTGTGCGAAAAGCTGCACAAGGACTTCGTCAGCAGGTTCAGGTTTGCAAGGATTTGGGGCTCAAGCTCAAGGTTTCCAGGGCAGAAGATTCTTTCTTTGAACCACGTGCTCCAGGACAAGGATGTTCTTGAGCTGCACTTGAGGTAAAGATTTATAAACATCCCAGCACTTCTTTTTTGTTACCTTTTGAGAGAAGTAAAATGAAAATTAATGGCCATGAAATAAAGCCTGTCAGCGAAGAAAGCAAGAAGCTTTACAATAAAGTAGCAAGGCATCTGGCAGGGCTTTTCACCCTTGACAACAGGTTCGAGTTTAAGGGATTGGAAAACAGGTTCAAGGGCAGGAAGATAATAGTAGCCCCCCATGGCGGAATTCAAAAGGACATTGCAGCCACCATCATAACATATCACGACGAGCAATTATTCTATGTTGCTAACGAGAAGATTTTTAGCGAGCAAGGGCTGGACTATCTTGTCAAAAAAAACCTGAGAAAATGGTTCGGCTTCCTCGGGCCCTGGAAAGAGAATTTTATAATCGCCCTCACGCCAATGCGCTACGCATTTGTAAAGTACATATCCTCGCGCATAAAAGAAGTCGGCATGATCCCTGTAAGCATTGAAGGCAAGAGCAATGGAGGCGATTACAAGAAGCTGGCAGAGCAGTACCTTCTCGAAGACAGGCCGCTTGTTTTTCACCAGCAAAACAGAGAACACACGCCAAGCAAATACCATCCTGAGCTTGAGGAGTTCAAGATGGGCGCTTCAAAGCTGGCATACGACATGCTAACCAAATACAGAGTTGATGTCCCGCTTGTCCCGATAAGCATAAAGGGAAGCAGGGGATTGTTTGTCCCTTTCAGGAAAATCAAGGTGAACATCGGCAAGCCCCTATATATTTCTGACCCCAAGTATACGGGAAGTAAGAACGCTGTTGTGGCTATGAAAGAAGACCTTGAGCAGACAGTCGCAAAATTATACGATGAGTTCTGATTAGGTGCCAAATTTTTAATTATATGTCAAAAACAACCTGGACAACAAACCTATCCTCCTCCTTGCTGATGCTCATCTCAGAATAAGTCACAGCCTTGATATCCCCCTTTACAGCATAATTCTTGTAATTATCTCCCAATGCAACGCATTGCAATGAGAAATTATCTTTTTCCTGTTTTATTTTCACATTCTTGAAACCTGAAATCAGGAATCCTTTCGTATCAAGCAGGAACAAAAGCTCTTCCATGAAATCATAGAGTAAGGACTCAATCCGTTTTGCCTTCATGCTTATTTTATGCTCTTCCTGCTTTTTGATCTTGGAAGTGTCAGTCATGAAATTAAATGCCCCAAGAGCCACATTCACAAAAGCCTCTTCTAAGGTTTTGCCATAAGCCCTTATCTTCAAATCCGCTGTATGGTCAAGGTATTCGTAGTTCATTTTGCTCAGTAAGGCACCAGCTCTATCTTTTCCTTCTCCTCCTCGCTATCATCATCTTCCTTATCATTCGCAGGGGCAGAGCCAAGCACCGGAGTATCCCCGAACATGGTAGCCATGCCGCTAGAAGCCTCGCTGCCAGCACTGAACTCGCCGCTCCCAGCCTCAACCAGCTTTTTAAGGAACTCAATAGTCTTCCTTATGTCCTCTGGCGAATCCTTTTTTGTGTCAATCCTTATCTCCATGCTTATCACCTTATTCAATTATTTTTCTTATTATAAAATATCAACTTCAATCTCAAGAGCATCAAATGTAGGGTATTCTGTGACAACAGCCTTTACAACGCCTTTAGCTTCAATCACTCTGGCTAGCCAGGGACTGGTTATCAGCCTTAGCTTGTGATTATCAATCAGGAGCATGTCCTCAGGCAGCCCCTCCTGTCTTATTATTTGCTCTCTTATTCTTTTCAGCCTATTTAATATTTTCTTTTTCTCACTGTTTTTTAATTTGCTGAGCTTATCATGATAGCTAAAGCCAGGCATTAGCTCAGGAAGATAAATTGCTCCCCTCACAAGCATGCCATCTTGAGTTAGCACGTCAAACTTTTTCTTTACCTTCTCTGCTCTCCTAAGAATCCTCCTGGCCAGCTGGATCTTGTCCTTTAGCTTGCAGGTGCAGTAATGCGCCCTTATGCCTAGCTTTGCGCAGTATTTCAATAGTTTTTTTGCAAGCTCGTCGCTGCCCTTGATGGCGTAAGATAAGTTGTCCTTGCATTTAACACTCTCTTTTTTCCGCCATACGGCATTGTCGGCAAGCTCCAATTCATTTAAGTTGAGAAAATCAACTTTGCCTTTTATGCACTCAATCAGCTTTTTGCTCTCTTTTTCCTTGCCAGGAATAACTGGAATCTCAACGCCAACATCCCAGCTGAACCTCTTGGCTAACATTATTTTGTGCCAGTCAGAATCATCATCAAGCTTAGGATGCAACCTTATCTCGTTCAAGCCCGACTCGTAGAGTCGCAATAAGTTATTTTCATTAACCAGGTTAAGAGGAGTGTAGAGGTGAATATGAAAATCCTTTCCAAAGGTTTTCTTCAGCAATTTAATGTATCCAACTGTCCTATCAAGCCTTGCCAGCGGGTCTCCGCCAGTTATTCCCGCGCCCTTTGCATCACAAGCCTTGGCTTCCTCAATAATCGCCTTGGCTTCTTCCTCATCATTAAGCTGCCTCTCATTCGCATAAATAACATCCTTGTAGAGCTTCTTGTCAGATATAGGGCAGAAATCGCATCTGCTGGGGCAAAGCCCTGTCACAAAAAGCACTAGCTTTTCTCCTTTTACACAGTGTTTGCAGCCACCAGCCAGCTTTCCTGTCTTCCAAGAATAATACGGGGTTTTTGTGATTTTCATATTAACCAGTTCATCATTTCAAGAACATCTTCTGATACTGCAGAAAAACTTTTTTCTGAGTACAAAAGATGTTAAAACATCTTTTGATAATTCATGAATACCATTTTTGAGACTTCATCAACATCCAGCTTCTTGATCTCAGCAATCTTTTTCAAGCCCTCAACAATGAATCTGGGCTCATTCCTCTTGATGTCAGGGTAAGGGCTCATGTAAGGGGCATCTGTCTCTGTGAAGAGCTGGCTCATAGGTGCCATCTCGACAATAAGCTGCAGCTGCTGGAGCTTGTTGATGATGCATGGCACGCTCATGCTCCAGCCATTGTCAAGAATCCTCTTGACAAGGTGCTTCCTTCCCATGAAGCAGTGCATGATGATTTTTCCTTTTTTCAGGCTGCTGCTCTCAAGCATCTCAATAACATCAAGCTCTGCGCGCCTGCTATGGCAAATCATTGGCAGGCTTTTCTTCTCAGCCAGCCTGATGAACTTCTCAAAGCAGTTCCTCATCTCCTTCCTGTACTTATCGCCGTGAGGATTGTCGTCACCAACATAATAGTCAAGCCCGACCTCGCCAATGGCTACAATGTTTTTTTGCTTGGAAATAAAATCAAGCTCTGCATCAAACTCCTCCTCTTTAGTCTGAGCAGCATGCACAGGGTAAAAGCCAAGAGCAGGCTTGACAATGTCGTATTTCTTTGCAAGCCCAAGCACCTTCCTGTTGCTGGCAGCATCAACACCATTATTAATAATTGCAGCCACCCCTGCTTTCATATTTTCCTCTATAACCTTATCTATGTCCTGATTGTACTCCTCAAAATCCAGGTGCGCGTGCACATCAACTATTATCATTAGAAAAAGTTAAGAACCAGCGTTTATATTATTTTCTCTTTATCTCCTCCTCTTCTTTTCACCCCCTCCCTTCTCCCTTCTCAGCCTCTGGAAAGTCTCAATAACGTCAACAAAGTATTTGCCATCCTCAAGCTTGTAGACCAAGGGCTCTTTCTCATGGAACAGCTTGACCAGGTCTAATTGGTACTGGCCTGGCTTTAACACCTCAATGCTCTCAAAGTCCAGGATGACTGGCTTGTCCCTGTCAATCTCATCCCCTATGATGTCATAGACATCCTCTTCTATCTGCTCGCGCTCCTCTGGCCTGAGCTTGATTACTGCCTCTGGCTTCTCCTTCAGTTCCTTCAGCTTCTCTGCCTTGATGAAATAGAACATCTTGGAGCCGCAAGAGCATCCCTTCAGGATTTCGTTCGAGGCATCAGGGTACATCATTCCGCATCTAACGCACTGGTGTGGCATAATAGTGATAGAAATAATCTTAGTTTATATTCTTTTTGCTTAAACCTTTAAAAATAAAGGTTCAACAAAAGGCTTTGCCTTTCGAGTGCCAAAAAGCATTGCTTTTTGAGCATATCAAAAAATGCGACATGCGCTCGCAATGCTCGCTTAGTCCCATGCAGAACAAACAAAAAAAGCAGAAAACCTGCTCTACTTCTTCCTTCTCTTCCTGACATCTTCCGTGAAGAGCTGTATCTTGTCAGGGTCCTTCTTAATCTCTTTGATGATGCTTGCAGGTCCTATTATGGTCAATCCGCGCCTGGCTCCCATTAGCAGGTTGATGAAGATAGCCCGGATTCTCTCAAGGATAGCCCTGTCCTTCCTATCAACATCAAGCTCCTCTATCTCTATGCCCTTGAACCGGTCGTCAATCTCCTCCATGGTCTTCCTGATGAGCTCTGACTTCTCATTACTATGGAGCTTGCCTTCAAGCAGTATTATCTTCTCTTCCTGCACTATCTTAATGAGCTTCTGCACTTTTTTCTCAGAATTCAAGTCAGAAAGCTCAGAGTAGGGGACGAATTGCAGGGTTAGCATTTTTCTTTTCTCTCCTTTTTATTACCTATTATATTAGCTCTTAACTATTCATTGCCTTATTGCCTGTTCCTTACCTGTTGGTTATCTTGAACAATGCCTCGTAAAAGTTCTCAACATTAGTTCCGTACTTGGCGCTGATGCCTATGACATCGTACTGCGGGAAGGCTGCCTGGACTTTCTTGATATCAGCCTTTTTCAGGTCCACCTTGTTGGCAACTATGAGCACAGGTATCTTCCTTGCCTCAAGGTTGCCGATAATCGTGATATTAACTTGGGAATAAGGGTCTTTGGTTGCGTCAAGAACTATCACAACAGCGTCCATGTCATCAAGCCACTTGATGGCATCAATAACTCCCTTGGTGGCCTCCTTGGCCCTGGTCTTTGCCTCTTTCTCAGCCAGGCCCGCCTTTATGAACTCCTCATAGTCAATCTTTGTGGCGATTCCAGGAGTGTCAACAAGGTTGAAAGTAAGCTCCTTGCCCTTGGACTTAATAGTGACCTGTTCTTTTATCTGGATTTCCCTGGTCTCATGGGCTATGGGGCTGACTGTGCCCATCTCTTCTCCCAGCCAGTCCATGGTTATCTTGTTAGCCAGGGTTGTCTTGCCGCCATTAGGAGGGCCGTAGATGCCGAGTTTTATCTCTCCTTTCTTGGCAAAAAGCGCTTTCAGGAACTTCTTTAAAAAACTGGTGAATAATCCCATGAGATTAATTTCTGGAAAGGGTGATATATAAAGATTACTATTCTTTTAGAGATTGCCCTTGTTTTCTATTGTTTTGAAAAGAAATCATTTGTTTTTGTTCTTATAGTCCTCTATTGCCTTGTGCAATGCCTCTATGCCTAGGATTGAGCAGTGGTACTTGATGGGTGGCACTCCTCCGAGGGCCTTGACAATGCTGTCCTTGGTTACTTTCTCTGCCTCTGCTATTGTTTTCCCCTTCACAAGCTTGGTTAGCACAGAAGTGGTGGCTATGGCAGCTACGCAGCCAAAGGTCTTGGCCTTGATGTCAGCTATTTTTCCATTCTTTACTTTCAGGAATACTTCCAT
>DATEYH010000101.1:0-5974 GCA_035256305.1 Candidatus Nanoarchaeia archaeon | reverse complement strand
TTCTTCGGAATTCCATTCCTAGAGTGTTTTAACTTAACATTATTTAAATTTACTTATTTTTTTACTTATAAAATAAGAAAATCAATATACTAAAAGGTATACGAAACGAAATATTTATATACTAGTTATGATATTAAGTGGCGTTATGGTAATCCTTTTCGACCAATACAACCTTCCAGAGAATATATACGAGATAGTTTTTGCGACAAAGCAGCAAGTAGTTGTTGCCAAGATGCTCGTTGAGGAAATGAAGAACAAAGGAGGAGAAATAGGAAAAACAGAGATGTCCATGTTTGCCACGGCATTGCATGAAGGCGTGGATGTAGAGGCCACAGCTGATGAAAGGATTGGTGTAAAGAGAACAACAAAACTTTCATACAATAAACGACAATTTTACGACAGGATACTAACTCCAATGAAAACCATGGGAATTATTGATTACGATTTATATAAAAAAACCTATAAATTAAGTGAAAAATTCAACAAGAACATGATGCGAATTGGGCTGATGTGGCTTCAAGAGTTGAGAAAGCCACCGAGACCCTTTTTGTTCAAAAGCAAAAGATAAATTATGTTCAGAAGAGGAGAGCTCCCTTTTGGTTTCTTCTTCCTAGAACCACCCTCCCCCTTTTCCTCAGAAACAGGGAGCCTCTCTTTTCTTTTTTTATCCTTTTTAGTCAATCTTTCTTGAAGAACCATGCGATTCTCCGAAATGGTAGCCGCACTTTCTGCAATGAGTTGCTCTCTTCTTGTTCATGGTTCTACATCTTGGGCAGCGTTTTCTCCTCCTGAATATTAACAGTATTATTAGGAGGATTATTATAAGGATAACGAGGATTACAGGAATGTACCACCACACAAAGCCAGCTCTCATTTTAAGATCAAATTCCTTTTCCTTGCTCTTTACAAGAGCATGCTTCCTGGCACCATAAACCGCCCGCACAGTTATCTTGGCATTCTTAGGGTCGTTTAAGTCTTCCTCGCTCATATCCACTTTTATACCAATAACCTTTTTCTGGCCCGGGCCTATCTTTATTATGTCATCAGCGCTAACAGTAACATATTCGCCGTTAATCCATAAGTCAACAAGCTCAACATCAACATAAGCATCAACAGATCCAGTGTTCTGAATAGTTACTAGGAATTTCCCGCTCGCCTTGTCATAAACAACCTCAATTATTTCTATATCTGTGTCATCCGTGACAGTGATGGTTTCTATCTTGAAGCTGCCTCTCAAGGCCTGCTCTAGGGAAGTTTTTGACTCGCCATAAATAGTATAAACATCAGCAGTTAAATTATCGCCAAGCTCGTTTTGAGGTATATCAATAACATAGCTTATGGTCTTGGTTTCGCCGGCATCAATAAAGACAACGTCTTGGTCACCTACAACACCAATGGTTTCTCCATTCGCTCCTTTTATTGTGATGGTGCCCTTAAGGTAAGAGGCAATGTCTGCGTTATTAATGTAGGTTACCTCAAGCATGCCTGTTGCCCTGTTATAACTTATAGAAACAATAGTTATGCTTAGCTGGTAGCTTGGCATTGGGAACCTGTCCAAGTCTTCCACCGGATTAATAGTCCCGCCAGGAATCCTTGCTCCTCTTGCAAACTTCACGAATACGCTAATCCCGAGCTGTCTTCTTATTGTTGTTGCTGAGCCTATTAACTCATTTCCGATTAGGACGCCGATCTCAATCCCTTTGCCCTTTATATATTGCTGAATCTCGTCAGGAACATTGGTTTTTCCTATGAACAGAACAGCTTCCCTGCCGCTCATCATGCTGGCTTCTATGAACTCGCCGTTGCTGAGTATTACTTGCTTGATGCTTCCGATTTCTGCATACTTGTCAACTATTTTCATGTTGTTCTCAAACCTGCTTCCGCTTTCACTGTTGATGCTCTCAGGGCTGTACTTGGCAAGGGCAGACCTTACCTCTCGGTCTAAGTGGCCGTAAAGAATGATGTCTTCCACGTTTTTTGTGGCTAAGAAATCATCTATTTCTGCTATGTTTCTGCTGTCTGCAAAAAGAACGTAGTAGCCAGCTTTTACAGCATAGGGCGCCACGGCTATGGCGTTATAGCCATAAGAAGAATCTATGATAATGAATTTGTTAATGTCGGTTAGAAGTTTAGCTAATTCTAGGTTGGCTTGCTCGTATATGGTTTCTTCTGGGTTTTCATATCCCCTGCTTCTTATAAGGGACTCATAGCCCACTACGAATGGTTTGTCAGCCGAGGTTATTATCTGGATGTTCTTTCTGTCAGTAGGTATTTCATATAGAATTATTGCTCCGTGAGGCGTGCTTGTAAGGAAGCTGTTGGGCACCCCAAGCAAGTTGGCATACAGGATTCCAGAATAAACATCCTTCCAGTCAGCAGAGTTTATAAGGACATGATCTTGCCCAAGAGCAAACATTGGAGATAAGAGAAGTAAACCAAGCACAATCACAATCTTCCTTAACCAAGCAGCAGTCTGCTTATCATTGCTGAATTGTAACATATTCACCCTTCCTTGTTTATTTTTTTGTTTATTCTATTTAAACCTTTTGCTTTTATTAGATACGTTCAAAAAGTGCTCGTCACCAAACAAAAGCTTTGCTTTTGGTGGTGCCAGAAATTTAAAATTTCTGAGCACCCGCCACCGTTGCCAACATCAACAGATTTGGCATGGCGGTGGCTCGGTGGGGGCCGGCCCCTCGGGGTACCGAGTAGAGCACTTTTTGCAAGATTTTGAACGTACTCGCTTTTATCTATTGCCTACTTCCATTATTAATTCATTACTTACATTATGATATAAAATACTTAGAATTATGTATTTAGAATGTTAATAATGAAAAAATATATAAATAAATACTTACATTATATGATTTAACGCATGGAAAAGCAGGAATTTTATGTTAATTATGAGGATTTGAACTATGCCCCTGCCAAGGATAGCTGGGAGAACATTCAATCCCTGCCTGAAGAAAGCGAAGGAACCCTCTCAGTATTTTATCTCAACTTAAAATATGCTGGCGAAATCTACCTTCCGATTTCTATTTTCAAGAACAAGCTCACCCCCCTCCAGGTTGTTATTAAATATCTTCGGGAAAACCTTTCAAAATCAAACAAGCAGATTGCTATGCTCCTTGGCAGGGATCAGAGAGCGATTTGGTCCACGTACAAATCTGTTGAGAAAGCAAAAATAGAATGGAAAGAAGACTCTGACATTCAGGTTCCTCTTGAAATCTTTCGCGACGAGAAATTAAGCGCCTTTGAAGCATTAGTCATTTTTCTCCTAAATCTTGAGCTGAACTACTCTGACATCGCGCGCTTACTAGGAAAAGACCCGAGGACTATATGGACTGTTTATTCAAGAGCTAAAAAAAAGATGAATCAAAGTAACCATGAAAAACAATAAATTATTCAATCGAATCACTGAAATATCCTCGACAGGAATAATTTTAGCACTCCTCATCATCTTGATACTCGGAGGCTTATTAAGCAAAGCGCCTACAGCGGTAACAGCTGCGCCGCAAGGAGCTACTATCACCTATAATTATACTGAAACTGCCAGCACAAGGTCTGCAGATTCGCACACAGCAGCAGGCGGCTCTTTCACTACTTTAATCCTTAATGTCACCTCTCAGACCAGCAAATGGAAGGCTTATGTTGGAAACGTGACTGGCAAGTTGACCTTGGATAATTCGAACAACAAAACAATATATGACTGGGCTTTGACGAATGTACAGGGCGAGGTTTATGTGTCTAGGAATAATTCTGTAAACTTCACGAGCCTAGCCTGCGCCAATGGTGGCAACATCTCAGCAGAGGAAACTTTCCTTAACATTAATTCTACTTCAGACGATAGCATAAACAAAACCTTCCTCCAGAAAGTGCATAAATCATTTGTTATCGGAGGCACAGGAACTATTCAGAACAGCAGCTGCTATGCCATTGCTACCTATGTCGATGATGCATCACAGGCTGCTGCTGAAAATGCCACTTTCCAGGAGATTCTCTTATCAGATGGGTTAAACCTGGTGTTTGTGACTCTGCTCGAGAATGACCAGCTAGGGTTTGATATTGGGTTGTATGATTTCCAGATTATTGTTCCTGATGATCCGACAGAAACCTCTACAACTTATTATTTCTACGCCGAGCTAGGGTGATTCTTTTCTTTTTTTGTGTTTATGCGCTTTAATTTAGAATTCTGCATTTTTAAGCCTTCTAGGCTTATATTTCAGTTTTTAATTAATTAATGTGTTTTCTTTTTTTCCTTAATTTATATTTTGTTTAATTACTGTATTTAACTAAAAACCGAAATATTTAAATATAAGTAGCCATATTAAGCTTACAATAGCCAAAAAACAATACTAAGATTTGAAAAATAACTAAAATACTACTGGAAGCCTACAATGAATTCCTGTCGTCTAAAACGACAGGGATTTTTCATGCTGAAAACCGTTGCAAGCATAAAAAAACAAAATGGAACAAGAAACTTTGTTTACGGCCTCGAAATGGGACATCTTGAAGATACTCTCTTCAGGAAGTAAGTCCCCGCTAGAGCTGGCTAAGCTTTCCAACACCTCTGTTGCGAACATAAGCCAGCAACTCCGTCTTCTTGAGATGGCCGGTCTTGTTCATAGCAGAAGGATTTCCAACCGAGATAAGGGACAACCAAGGCTCCTTTATTCTCTGGCTGGAAATCACTCTTTCTTAATAGCGAGCGCAACAGACTTTGTTGATAAAAAATTCCTTAGGCTAAGCGAGTATAATAAGATAATCCTGAAAATCTGGTTCTTGAGCAACCCTGAGCTTCATTATTACCTGGAAAAAGCTTTTTGGCAGGTTGAGCAATATATAAACAGCATTGATGCTATCTTTCTGAATCTTGCATCCAAGGAAGAAATTGAGCTGATGATAATTTCTGAGAGCCCTAACCTTAAAAAAGAGCTTAAGAAAAGTGTCATTAAAAACCCGGAAGGAGCTCAGAAAACTATTCTATTCAACTGCCAGTCCCCAAATGAGCTCAAGAAACTAGCCAGCAGCGAGCTGTCTGCTTTGTATTCTCTTTATGATCCTTCAAGCCTTTTAATTTCAAAGAAAGATGGAGGACTTGTTTTTGATAAAAAAGATGAGAAAAAAACCATACGAGGTGTGAGATAAGATGAAGATAGAAAGCTATTTTAAGAAAGTGTTTTTAGTAATGATAGTAGTTGGGTTATTCTATGCTGGAGTAACCTCTGTTTTTGGAGTGCAGGGTGCAACAAGCATTTCTGTTGGCCAGAGCAGCAGGGCTAATTTTACGAATTACTCCTCATCTGCTAGCACTCCGGTCCAGGCAGGGAATGTTACAGAGCTAAACCTTTCCGGAGGCGCCATAACCGAGCACTGGGCAGGTTTCTACGGAGAGATATCTGGAAACATCTCCTTATCAAATAGTGATGGCGATGTGTTCTATAACTGGGCAGGCCTTGGAGCCCCTGAGGGAGAGGTGTTTGCTTCAAATGAAAGCAGTGTTGACTGGTCTGGAGTTGGCTGTGCCGCGTCTGCAGAGATAACTGGTATTCAGAATTCCTTGGGAATAACCGGAACTGACCCGGACAGGATTGAGCTTACTTATCCTAATAATAACCATCCTGCAATTGACATTGGAACAGTAACCGGCATTACCGGCTGCAATAGCACAAACACCTATGTGAATGGAGCTCCAGATGCAGCTTCCTTTTACCAATTGCTATTAACTGACACTGATGGAACCCCGATTTATACAACCATGATTAATGATTCAACCGTTGGTTTTGATGGCAGTACCCACGACTTCCAGCTCTTGGTTGGCGAGTCTGACGCTGCAGGAACAACAAGCCTGTACTTTTACCTAGAGCTAA
This sequence comes from Candidatus Nanoarchaeia archaeon, assembly GCA_035256305.1. GTDB lineage: Archaea > Nanobdellota > Nanobdellia > Woesearchaeales > SM23-78 > SM23-78. Next base: position 104 of record DATEYH010000101.1, on the reverse strand, counting down.
GCTAAGGAGGTTGAGCTTAGGAGGTTGAACTTCGGAGGTTGACTTGAGATAGTATAAAGTAACTAAAAGACAAAGCATTGTGTAGGTGGAATTATGGTTGAACA
>DATEYH010000100.1:0-4286 GCA_035256305.1 Candidatus Nanoarchaeia archaeon | reverse complement strand
AGGAGGCGGCGGAAGCTCAACAGTGACTAGCACCTCAGCACACATGCCAGAGTTCTCAGTTGTAACTCTCGGGCTTGCAGTGATAGGAGCAGGCTTAGGACTTGCATTCCTAAGAAAGAAGTAAAATTATATTTTTTTATTTTTCAAAAAAGAGGCGAGTCAAACGACCAAAAAGATAGGAGGAGAAACAATGAATAAAGCAATAATGTATGTAAGTTTGTTCTTAGTAATGATAGCAAGCGTAATGGCTCAAGTCGGTTCAATCGATACTGAATGCCAAAGCAAAGAATTCGATTTTGGAATAGTGAAGTATGAATGGGATGAGATGGCTGGAACATTCGATCCAGAAGACCCTGCAATCTCAGGATACACAACCAGTATAGACTGCACTGACACCCAATCAGGCGAAGAGGCAAAGATCGAGTGCATGGAAGCTGATTGGACATCTATACCTGATGCTGACGGCATCCTTGTGAAAGGAGGAACTGAAACCGACGATTATTTAGGAGGCACTGAAGGAACAGTCTATTGCGTTGATTACGATGGAACATGCCATGGAATCAGCCACGTAACTTTCTGTGGTAATTATGAAAACGGCAATGGCAATGGCAACGGCGACCACCCAGTTCCAGAGTTCTCAATTGTGACTCTAGGACTGGCTGTTATTGGCGCAGGATTAGGATTAGTCTTTATCAGGAAGCGCGACTAAAAACTTTTTAAATTTTTTATCTTTTTTATATTACATTTACATTAGCAGACAAAAAAACAAACATTTAAAAAATTAGGCGAATTTCATAACCAAAAAATGACGAATAACCCTTCAGAAACAGAAGAGAGCATTAACTTTTCTGATTACTTCTATATGTTAAGGAAGAGCTGGGGTTTAGCATTACTAGTGTTCATTATCATCATGGGAGCAGCCATTGCCTACACTCTATTATCTCCAAAAATTTACCAGTCAAGAAGCTTGGTTCTAGTCACAACCCAGGACCAGAGCTCTATCCTGCTAGGCCAGAGCCTTGCTAAAACAGATATTGAAACCCAGAAAGAGCTTATTATGAGCTCTAGCGTTATGAACTCTGTCTATGCTGTGACCCAGGGACAAATGGACTTTAATGTCATAGTTTCTTCAGTAAAGACTTCTAATGTTATTGAGATAAAGGCAGAATCATCAAGCCCTACCATAGCAATGAAAGTTGCTAACCAGGTCGCAATATCTTATGTGAATTACACCAGGGAAGCAAGAAAGGATGATGCCAAGGAAGTGAGCGACTTCATATCAAGGCAATTAACAACTTACAAGGTAGAGCTTGATGCTCTTAACCTCAAAATAATTGCTTATGAGAACAAGAGGAAGATATCAAATGTGACAGTAGCCGAGGAATTAGAATACCAGAGCCTTAAGCAGGCATTCAATGCAAAAGAAGAGCTCTACAACTACCTGCTCTCAAGAGCAGAAGAGGTTAACATTGTAGCCCAGGAAGAGCTTGGCAATGTAAGGATTATTGAGTATGCCTCACTGCCACAGCAGCCTGTAAGGCCTAATGTTTTGATTAACCTTTCCCTTGGATTCATACTTGCAATCATAGGCGCACTCGGAATTGCTTTCCTAAGGTTCGGCACAATAAAGACTTTCAGGAACATAGAAGAGGTTGAGTCAGGACTAGGGCTTAATGTCATAGGCACACTGCCCTGGCTTAAGCATTACCAATTCACCTCTCCAAAAGGAGGGGGTGGTGCTGCTTATGCAATTGAGACAGCATTCACAAAGCCAATAGCTTTTTTCAGGACTCTATTCACATCAAAGGGCAAGGGAGATTACTTTATCCTTGACTATACTCCTGAAGGACCATTCGCAGACAGCGTAAGGATGCTGAAAACCAACATTGCCTTTGGAATGAAGGAAAAAGATATTAAGCTAATCTCAGTTACAAGCCCTGATGACAAGGATGGAAAAAGCACTGTAGCCACCAACCTTGCATTAGAGTTCGTGTACTCAGGAAAAAAGGTACTATTGGTAGATGCCAACATAAGGAATCCCAGGCTTGAACAGGTCTTCAAGCAAAAAACTGACGAAGCAGGGCTGAGCGATATCATACTCGGAGAGGCCAAAATCAATGATGTTATCAGGAAGACTCATTACAAGAACCTGTTCCTGATCACTGCAGGCCAGCACAGGGACTTCTCAAACGAGCTCTTATCCTCGGAATCAATAAAGGAATTGTGTGCAAAGCTCAAGAACAGCACTGCTGACATCGTAATAATTGATAATTCTTCATTAAGGCATGCTGAGAGCATAAACATCTCAGGCCACTGCCAGGCAGTATTGCTGGTGATGGCTCATGAGAGAACCACCAAGGATTCTGCCTTGAAAGCCAAGAACGTGCTCAGAAAAGTAAAGGCTAATGTGCTTGGCGTTGTGATTAATTTCTTCAAATAAATATTTTTCTCAAAAAGCTTTTGTTACCACTTAACAAGAGGTAAAAATAAAAATATTTATAAACTAGAAGAGTATTCTATCGCCTAAAAGAGATAATTTTAGATTACGGGGTGTGTGAATAAAGTTAGAGGGGGAAATAATGAAAACTAACAATAATACACAAAAATCTAATTCTCGAAACAACATCAGAAATAAGATTGCTGGATTAGCAACACTAGCTTTCTTGGCGTATGCACCGAATGCACTCGCGCACAATCCTAGACAACCTGAGCTACAGAAGAAGCAGGAAATAGTAGAAGTGCAAAAGCAAATGCCCGGGCTGCAGTTTAAGACTTATGATAGCCAAGGAAAAACCCTTGAAGACTGGACCAAGCTAGCAGAAAAACACGTCCTGACCCCGCCATTCGCAGTGCCATACGGAGGCTCATTCGAGCTAAGCTACCAAAATGGAACAACAGTGCATGATAACATAGTCTTGGACGTCCTGATAAGCGACTTAAAAGGCAATTACCTAGCAAATTCAAAGCCACTGCCTCACAGAGGACCAAGAGCATTCCCAACAAAGGTCAACACAATCGAGGCAGGCATGAAACCAGACACGTTCTACGCAATATATTCATCAAAAGAAAAAGCAGGAAGCCTGGACATAAAAGAAGTAGGAGCCAGACCATCAAAGGAAATACTTGCAAGCGCAATGGGATTGCTGTATGTCCAAGGAGAATGCCCACCTGCAGAAATAAAGGAAGTGGTAAAGGAAGTAGAAAAGGAAAAGATAGTTTACAGGGACGCACCATCTGCAGTAATCCAGGCGCCTTCTGAATCAGTAATTCAGCCATTTATAGTGAGTGAGGCAGTCGTAGAGGATGAATGCCAAGGCGGAAGCCTGTTAATGGTTAACCCCTTCTACACAGGACAAAAGAACTGGGGTGGAGACTTTGCAATCAACGCCAGGGTAACAAAGAAATTAGGAGTGGGTGCAGGATTCTTCTTCCAACCAAACACTAAAGAAGATATAACAACCAACATCCAGCACAGCCAATACGCTGTTGGCGACAAGCAAATAATCGGCGATACCAACCTAATCACTCAAGCCAGCAACCAAATGTACGGAGTGCTCGGAAACGTCATTATAGGAAAGCCGTGCAGCCTCCGCTTCTTAGGAGAAGCAGGGGTTGGCTGGAAAACATATCACCTGAAAAACTCGCTGGAGCAGACCGTGAAGGATGCAAACACAGGCGAGCTTCTCAGACCTAAATACGAATGCAACTGGTCATCTGAAGATCTTACTAAGATGATATACCGATTTGGAGGCGCGCTAGTGCTTCCTTTGAGCAAGGATAATTTCTACGTCTTTGCAGGAGGCGGAGCATTCATAGGCTTGCCAGAGTCTGTCAGGATAAAGAATAGCGGCGGCACCATTGACAAGGACATAAAACTCGGACCAAAGACAGACTGGTATGCAAAGGCAGGCATTGCAATCAAGCTATAAGTTTCATAAAAAATTTTGGGGGTTGAAGGAAATGAGAATAAAACTTAACAAGAACATCTTAATATTAGTAACAGTGATTCTGCTCTCAGTTAGTCTGGTAGCAGCTGTGTATGTGTTTATGTCAGCAGACAAGACCATAACAAATGGTCAATCAGCTTCATTCACGTGCACTATCGATCCTATGTTGGGCTCTACATCCTATGATATCAGGTTAATAGGTAATGGCATCAACAAGCTGCTAAAATCAGGAACTGGAAGCAGCAGCGTCTTTAACGTACCTATCACAGTAACACCTGCTAATTACAATAATCAAGCAGGCGATTACATTGTACAATGCCACGCCAAGGAAACAAGTTG
>DATEYH010000099.1:0-5647 GCA_035256305.1 Candidatus Nanoarchaeia archaeon | reverse complement strand
TTTGCTCACAAGAGCATGCATCAAGGCAATTGTTGTTGACATCAGAGTAGTCCCTATATATATTCTCATAGCAGCCGTCATTGTTGTCGCATGGTGTCGCTAAGCAGTCATCGTTGCTGTCGCATGTTGCTCCGCATACTCCTAGTACGCAATATGTGCTGGTTGTGGGTGCTGAGCAGTCTACAGGATTGTTTGAGCAGGCACAAGTTGATGCTAGGTCGCAGGTGTTAGCTGCAGAATCTGATACGACGGTTGAGTCCATTACTTTGTCGTCGTCGAACTCTGTTAGCTTTGTGTCTGTGCAGTAGTCTTCATATGTTGCTGAGCAGTAGCTGTCTGCGCATCCAAATGTTGCGTCGCACTCAGCTGAACATTGAGTGTAATCGCACGTCGAAGTGACTGACACCGCTTCTGTTGTGCAGGAATCTGATTCTTCATTACAGGTTGAAGTGAAGCCTGCGTAGAAGTCCCATGTTCTCGGATTATCATCCGGATTATTATCGCAAACTCCTATAGGAACATTATTGCTTCCAGAGCAGTCTCTTGCTGAGCCTGTGCAAATGCCAGAAGAACAAGCATCTCCTACAGTGCAGAATAATCCGTCATCACAGGTTGTTCCGTCCGCCTTGTTTCGTGTGTTTCCAGTATCAACCCATTGCGTATTTGTTTGGGTGTAGGTACAGGAGTCAGTAACGCATTCGTAATCCCTGTATTCCTGCTCTTTTTGCTCTTTTTCAGTGCATTGGGGGGTGTTTTCTACCCATTGAGTATTGCTGGTATTATACCAACTGTCATTAAGATTGCAAGCAGTTGCATCGCATGAAGGTGCAATGTCATCGTTGGTTACTGTGCAAGTTTTAATTTGGTCTCTAGTTATATTTCCACTGCACCCTGTGCTATATGAAACAGTATACCCTGTATGAGTAGCTTCTGTGATAGAATAATTATAATTTTGATTTCCAGAATTACTGCAACTTACATTAGTGCCGCTAGCATTTCCCGGAAAATTAATTGGTGAATTAAAGCAGGTTCCTGAAGCAGTGAGCGTAAAAGAACTGGCCGTTGCGTTTCCGCCATTATCATTTATAACTAATTTTGTTACAGTTATCTTTCCGGGATTCGCATCAGTAAAATAATGTGTCGCTAAAGTAGCTCCATCAATTTCAAGAATATCTACTTTATATGTTCCAAATATTCCATCTAAAATATAATCATAATGGAACTCTCCGAATTCATCAGTGGCGACTGTGTTGCTCTCAGGCACCCATTCTGTGAAGCTTCCGTCTCCGTTGACTATGCTTCCATCAGGTCTTGTAACTCTTACCTGCAGGCTTGTTTCAGGAGCAAACCAGTTTCCTTTCACAAAGACTGTGCTTTCAGGTGAGTAGTCATCAAGCTCTGTGCACACTTTATAGATTGTGCCTGTTTCTGTGGTGGTCTTGCTGCAGTACCAAACGTCAGGTATGTCTGCATTAACCATTATTGCGTTTATGCCAAGAATCGCAATCAGAACAAGTATCGTTGTAACAAACAATTTAATAGAAATCTTAGCGCTTTTGTCGCTTATCATCTTATCAACCCCCAATTAGATTATTATTAACTACTATTCAGGGGGGAAAGAATTCTTCCTATATATATAAAGATTTCGGCTTTTGCAGGGGGTGCTGAGGAAAGCCTCAGAACCTACTTTTCACGTTTATTCTCTGCTTTGTAATCAATTCCTCCGGAATTTCATATTTAAAGTTAACCTTTTTTGTCCTGATAATTAATTTTTCAGAAAGGCTTTTAAAGTGGTTTTGCTCATCTTATCTTTCTTTTAGAATTCCTGGCTATCTTCTTCTCATCAGCTTTTACTTTCCTTTCTAGTTTCTTAATATCTTCTTCAGGAGGAAGATTCTCAGGCTTAATCTTGCTCTTCAGAAGGAGTTTCCTGACATCAGTGTTGTTCTTGATATGCTCTTTTGTGATGCCAGGCTCACCATGAAGCTCATCTTTTCTCACATTAAAATTAGTGATCTCAGTGGCAAGATTCTTGGCAGTAATCGTTATTGTTGGCAGGAAGTCAGCAAGAGGCCGTTCCTTGGGAACTCCCAGCTTATTTTTCATCTGAAAAGTTGAAAAGCCACCAAACAAAGCCTTGTCACCTTTGCTCCTTATCCTTGCGAATCCTTCATCATCAACTCCTCGCTCATATATGAGCTTGGATAATTCTGATTCTGAAGCAACAAGCTTCTGCCTGGCATTCAATCGCTCAACCAAGGCAATCCTTTGCTCAATCAACTCCTGCTTTCTCGTTTGTATAGCGAAATAGCTCTGGGCAAAAGCAATTGACTCCTTCCTTGGGTCGCCGTTCTGGGCTATCAAATAGCAGGCATAACGGGTGAGCATGATATCATCGACCTGCCTCTCGCTTCCAGAGCCCAGCTTGACCATTTTGTTGACGTCAACGAAATGGTCCTGAATGCTTTGGCCTGAGTTTTTACAAGCCAGCTTTGCCTTTTCAATTACATTAAGAAAATTCCTCCAATCATCATACTCCAATAACCTTTGTAAGTCCCTTGCAAACCAGAACTCAACGCCATCAATGTTCTGGGCGTTCTCCTCAAAAGAAAGCCTGAGTTTAGTAATTATTTCCTTTATCATGATTATAGGGAAAGTAAGCTTTGATATAAATACCTTACGCGAAGATGTCCAGTGGCGTAGTTACTGGGCTCAAGAGCACACTCTCGTTGTCCAGTGGCGAAGCCAATGAGCAACAAAGTGTCAATTTTTCAGAAAGGCTTTTAAACCCATTTTTGCAGGTTATCCGCTTGCAATAGTTATCCCTGTGAAAGCTGAATTACTTCTTTGGTGTTTTTGACAGTAATTTCCCTTATAGCTTTCAGCCTGTGGTCATTTGACCAGAGAATGCTGTTCGGGTAGGCTAATGCGCAGGACTTTTCGAATAGCACTGCTTTATGCTTATTCATTTCATCAAATATGAATTCAGGGAAAAGAAAAAGGCAGTCATAATCTAATATCATCTTTCTAGTGGTTGAATCACTTATTAATGCTGAGAACAATACGTTGGAGTCAATGACGATTCTCATCCAGGAACCTCTTTGCCGCCGCAGCTTTTATCTTCTTGCTGAAATCCTCAACATCCTTCTTGGTCAGCTTGCTCTTCTTGGCAAGGCTTTCTGCTAGTTGAAGTGCTTCCAGCTTCTCTACGATGGCTTTCCTGGCTACTTCGCTCCATCTTACCTCTGAGAACTGCCTCATCTGGCTGTGAATGTCCTCAGGCACTGCTAAAGTTATGTTTCCCATAATCTCACATACTTATGTGATAACACATATTTAAATGTTTCGCTTTGAAAAGCAATTGCTCAACTAATGCATCAGGCTCCTGGAAAACCATAGAACGAATACCATGGCAGGCACTTAATAAACCCTCCTAAGAATTACTCGAAGAAAAAAAGAGATTCGTGGAAGACTTACGGAATTTAGAAACAAGCAAAAGCTTTGCTTTTGCAGTGCTCAAAAACTTGTTTTTGGCACTCAAAGATGAAATCTTTGATGTTCCTAAAAAATTAAAAATTTTTTAGAAACTTTTTTATACAACCTTTCCTTTTCATGTTATCATGCTTAGGACTCTTAAGGATGTGGATTTCACTGAGAAGCGTGTTATTCTCAGGGCTGACCTGGACGTGCCTATTGATGTAAAATCAGGCGAGATTAGCGATGATTCCAGGCTGAAGGCAGCTATCCCGACTATCAAGAAGATTCTTGAGGACGGCGCTAAGCAGTTAATAATAATGGGCCACATGGACAGCCCTGATGGCAGGGTTGTGGAAAGCCTTAAGATGGACCGGGTGGCTGTGCGTTTAATGAAATTATTAGGAAAGACTGTTTACAAGACTAATAATTGCATTCTTAAGAAGCTGCCTGATGAGAGCATCATCCTGCTGGAGAACTTGAGGTTTCACAAGGGGGAAGAGGCTAATGATGACATCTTTGCCCAGAAGCTGGCTAGCTACGCTGACTTGTACGTCAACAATGCCTTTGCAACTTGCCACAGGGCCCATGCCAGCATGCATGCAATAACAAAATACCTGCCAGGCTGCGTTGGGCTGCAGATTGAAAAAGAGCTCGAAAACCTTGACTTTAAGAGCATGCAAAGGCCTATTGTTGCGTTGCTCGGAGGCTCAAAGCTCAAGACCAAGATTCCATTAATACAATATATGCTTGCAAGGGCTGACAAGGTATTATTAGGAGGAGCCATGATTTTCACTTTCTACTTTGCAGAAGGCTTGGAGATTGGCAAGAGCCTTAATGACCTGAATTATGCCATGAATGCCAAGATCATGCTTAACAATGAAAAACTATTATTGCCAGAGGATGTTGTGATTGCTGATTACCAGAACCAGGCTGCAGGCATTCGCACTGTGAGTTATAAAGAAATCCCTAAGAAGAGCATAGGCCTGGACATTGGCGAGAAGAGCATTGAGGCTTTTAAGCAGGAATTAAGAAAAGCAGAGACAATTATCTGGAACGGCCCTCTTGGCTATTGCGAGAAGCCTCCTTTTGACAAGGCTACTGTTGAATTGGCAAGGATTATTTCTGACCTTGGCTGCAGGAAGATTGTTGGCGGAGGAGACACTGGCGATGTTATTAACAAACTTGGCTTGACAGACAAGTTCACTTTTGTGAGCTCTGGAGGAGGAGCTGCCCTTGAGTTGTTGTCAGGCAAGAAACTGGTTGCTCTTGAGGCCCTTGAGGAGAATACTAACTAATAAATAGAGGCTTTTGAGGTTCTGAGGCAAAACATTTAAAAAGCCAGCCCCCTTCCATTTTTATCCATCTATTAGTAGTGAAATATTATGATGGAGATATTACTATATATATGAGTAACGAACATGCTTGATGAGATTCTAAGCGAGGAAGAGGAAAAAAGCCCTTATGAAGCTAGCCATGCAGCTGATAAAAAAGGCAAATCAAAAGATAATGACTACAAGGGAGCCCTGAACGAAGGAGCATATATATTTAAGACCCTGTGCAATAAAAAGGTCCTGACAAAGAAACAAGAGCTGGAGCTCACAACCAGGATTTATGATAACAGGAAGAAAATCTTTTCCAAGATAATATGGGATAAAGATATCTATTCCAAAGTATATGAGGATATTAATTGCTCCCTGGACGTGAGCCCTGATGATTGCTCGCTCAAAACCGAGCTCTCTGACATAATCTACAATCAAGACCAAGAATCTAAAGAGCTTAAGACATTCAGGAAGGATTACCTGAAATACCATAAAAAGAAAAAAACTGACACTGAATGGCAGAAGAAGAAAAAAGCAGCAACCCTAAGAGATATGATAAGAAATGCAGAGTACAGGTCTGGCTATTATGAGAAGCTAATCGAATCCTCAAGGCAGCAAAAGCCAGAGCTGTACAAAGACCCTGAGCTGGCAAAGGCACTAGAAGAGCTGAAAGCTGACAAAGAGGAATTAGTCTACAGGAACACAAGGCTGGTTGTGGACAATGTAAAAAGCTATTACCCAATCGCCCGCCACCTTAGATTTGGAGACTTCTTTAATGAAGGAAGCATAGGCTTGATGAAAGCTGTTGAAAGATTTGAATACAAGCGAGGCTATAGGTTCTCAACCTATGC
>DATEYH010000098.1:0-9842 GCA_035256305.1 Candidatus Nanoarchaeia archaeon | reverse complement strand
TACCTTCATTGCTTAGTCGAGAAAGGAGAAATCCTTTATAAAGATTTCGATAGTTAACTACTGAAAAATGATAACAGAAACTCGTTTTCGCGAGTTTCTGGATGAGAAATTTCGCTTGAGAAATTTCCCATAACAAATTTCTTTATGTTGCGGCTTCTGGCAAGAACTCCTCCCTCTTCAAGTCCTCAATTATATAATGCGTCTGTTTATCTTCTACCCCGAAGCTCTTCTCTAGCTCATCCAGGAAGTCTTCCAGATCTTTCACATGGCAGAAGATCCCTTCTGCAAGGAAGTCATAGCCATTGTTAATCTTAAAAAGATTGTTAATTGCAGGATGGGCCTTAAGGTAGCTTCCGAGCTTGTCCCTTTCCTCCTTGTTGACCTTGAACAATATGTCTGCTCTGCAGTTAAACCCGAGCTTTGCAAAGTCTATGAGCGAGGTGTGCTTCAGGATGGTGCTCCTTTCGTGCAGCCTTAGCTTGTCGTACAAAGTGCTTATGGGTATTTTTGTCTTCTTGCTTATTTCCGTCAATGTTTGCCTTGAATTCTTTCTCAGGTAAGAAAGGAATTTCAAATCCGCTTGTTTTATCATTTTGATTACACCTCACCAAAGTTTTCCGGGAATTTAGGAGCTCCTTTGTTCGTCCCGGAAGTTTTACAAATAGGATTGATATGGTTCAGTATATACTTTTGCCTTATACCTTATATAACGATTTATAATTATATAATTTAGAAAAGCTTAAAAAGAAAGCCGCATTCACAACCGCGCATGAAACGAAAAGTAATCCAGCTCGCAGGAAAAACCCTAGTAGTCAGCCTGCCAAGCAAATGGGCAAAGAAGTACGGGGTGAAAAAAGGAGATGAGGTGGAAGTAGAAGAGGAAGAAAGAAAGCTAATGATTAAGGTTGGCAGTAAAGGAGAAGTAAAAACAAAATTTTTAGATTTAAAAGATCTTAACTTTATGATTGGCAGAGTTCTTGGCGGCCTTTATAAAGCCGGCTATGAAGAAATAGAAATAACGTATTATTCTCCCAATCAATATAAATCAATAAGAGAAGTTTTGGATAGGTCTTGCATGGGATATGAAATAATAAAACACGGGCAAAGAACCTTGCTTATCAAAAACCTTTCTCAACTCCATGCGGAAGAGTTTGATAATGTCCTTAGAAGATTGTTCTTATCTTTACTTTCTTCAGCCGAAGATACTTTGGAATATGTAAAGAAAGGCAACCTTAAAGCTCTTGAAGAAATAGAGTTAAGAGACTTGCTGATTACTAAATACAGTGATTTATGCCGGAGGATGATTAACACCCAAGGTCATGGAGTGACAAATAAAACAACAAGCTACTATTACCTTTGTGAAGCACTTGAAAAGGTCGGTGACAGTTATAAAGCATTTGCTAAGTTTGTTGTGGCTAATAAAATTAGCCGCATTAATGCAGAAGCTATAAATTCTCTTTATGAAATAAACAAGCTGTTAAGGCTTTCATATGAATTATTATATGATTTTGATTTCAAGAAATTAGAAGAATTTGGTCAACAAAGTGAAAAAATCAAAAGAGAGTTTAATTCTATAATAAATGCGGCTCATTCAAGGGACTTAAAATGCACAAATTATCTTTTTAACATTTTCTCAATGATTTTTGAGATTAATAGTTCTCTTATTATAGCTAATGTTTAATTCATTAAAATCATCTTTAAGAAGAGGCATTGCTGTGTTTTAAATAAGTCATAATCTCTTTTTCAAAAGGTTTTCCCTTGGAGAACTCGAGCAAGTCATTAACAAGCATTTTTGCATATTCTTGCTTGCCCAGATATAAATTTGCCCCAGCATTACATAAAGCAACATTCAGATATAAAGGGTCAAATGCCCGGATAAAATCTGCTTCCGTTCCTAGAAAACCAACATTTTTAATACAGGTTTCGAGAACTTTTTCTTTCCTAGAATCAAAGCTTAATGATAAAAAAGCAGGATCGCAAGAAACATAAGCTAAATCATAGAGCGGATGAGCAATTCTCGGTCTTGGATCTATTATACATAAAGTTTCGGTTATATTTGCTGTGACTGCATCACCATGGTTAAAAATAAACACGGGTTCATATTGATTTAACTGGTTATACTCTTGAATTTTAAGTAAAAGACTGGGCAGATACTCATTTTCTCCCAGCCGTATTTCACCAGGTTTAGACCCTAAGAATGCTCTTCGCATAAGATTTTTTTCTAAATTAAGTACCGGTATACTTATACTCCTTTTTTCCCCTCTAAATCCAATGTTCATTACGAATTCAGAACCATTTCTTTCTAAGGCAGAAAAAACCTTTTGTTGATAAAGTAAGAGCAAGGGCAGTACTCTTTCAAAACATTCTTTTCTTTGGCTAATGCTCTTATTTTCTAGTATTTCCCTTAAATTCTGTTCTCCATTTCTTATGAAAACTTGCTTATGCTCGTTTCCTTCATCATAGTAGAATAACGGGTTTTCCACGCTAATTTCAGAATCCTTTAGAGTATTATGTATGGCTCTTTCAATAAAGAACTTGTCACTCTTATTCTCTTTATAATCCTTAAAAATGAAGTTTTTATTAGTGAAGTCATCGAAAAATAAGGAGGCCATTCCTTCACTTCCTTCGATAAGCTGAAGTTTATCAAACTTTTCAAGCCAACTCCTTAATTCTTGCCAGTTCTCAGTCCTGTCTTTCTCATAGATGTTAAGCAAGTAATTTCTTGTGGCAAGGACTTGCGGTTTCAGGTCTAGTTCTGTATTGCTTAGCCTGTTTAATAGCTCAACCGCTCTTGAAGGATTGGCTGGGTAAATGCTTATTGCTAATGAGACGAGGCTGGAAGGCGTTCTATACTTTTGAAAGGATAAATAAGTCCGGCCCACGAATGTATTCCTGACTGTATCCGTATTTTCAGTGAAAATAACCTCTTCTTCTCTCATGTGCTCAATGACCTTTTTTTTATAGTCCAGCTTCTCATCAATGTTCTCCTTAACGCCCGAAAGAAAGTTGTCAGCGTATATGTTGCCTTTCCTGCTTTCATTTTCCAAATAGGTTATGCCTTCTTTTTTTGAAAGCTTGTACAGCAATATTCCTGCCATTTCTCGCCAGGTTATGCCTTTCTGCAGAATCGTGCCTCTTCCAACTGTGTGGAATAACATATAAAGAGTACCCAGATAACCAAGCGCCATTGCAGCTGTTCCGGCTACCCACTTATCCGTGTTTTCACTAACAAGCTGCTTGGTTGCTAAAGGCAAGGAATTTATTTTTTCGCTTACCTTCAAGTATAAGTAAGCAGTAGTGGGAGCCCAGGTTCCAAGCGCTAGCCAGCCTTTGTTCCTGTAAATAAAGCTGTCTTTCCTCTTTTTTACTTTGTCACCTGAGTTTCTTATGTCGCAAACCTTTTTTCCAATATACTCCTTAGCCTTATCGTCAAGGAGGATATATGCGCTTCCGCCGGCTGCTAACCCAAACCAGCCAGCCATTTGCAGCGTAACTCCTTCTAAATTGGCACTGGGATTAATAACCCTGATTACATCAGCCAGGTTACTTATTAGAGGATAAGAAACATACGCTGCAGTTCCTCCAACTGCTGCGCTTAAAGGGATTATTATTTTGTTCTTGCCCTTGAAGATTAATTTTTCAACTCCCTGCTTTGCTCTCTTAAATACATTTTTCTTTTCCTCTCCAAAGATTTCTTCATCAATAATTGCTTCCAGGTTGTTTTGATAAGAGTTGCTTTGTTGTTTTCCCAACATTTTCAGCTAGAGTATTTCAGCAAACTATATAAACCTTGTTCTTTTTCTCTACTGAATGATGATAACGATTATCGGTGCCGGCCCTGTTGGCTGCTATGCTGCCAGCCTGCTCGCTGACAAGTTCAAGGTAGTTGTATTTGAAGAACACTCACAAATAGGCTTGCCAGTTCAGTGCACAGGCATTGTTACTAAGGAAATCTTTAACTTCCTGCCAATAAAAATCTTTAACTACTCCATACCAACAAATAATAATTTCATCATTAACAAAGCCAAGGATGTGCGCATATTTGCTCCTGACAATAAGTTCCTAAAACTATCCTTGCAAGAGCCGGACATAATCCTCGATAGGATAAGGCTTGACAATTATTTCTACAACCTTGCGAAAAGAGAAGGTGCTAAATTCTACCTTAATCATAAGTTCTTGTCAGCAAAGAATGGTTTTGTATTTGTCAAGGATTTAAGCTCAGGCAAAGTCAAGAAGTTCAAGTCCTCAATCCTTATTGGAGCTGACGGCCCTCTAAGCGCAGTTGCCAAGACTAGCGGCTTGTTTGGCAAGAGAAAATTCTTCATAGGAGTGCAAGCCGTAATCAAGAGAAAGAACAGCAACATAATCGACTTTTACCCTTTCAAGCATGGCTTTGGCTGGGCGGTTCCTGAAAGCAAGAGCACTCTGAGAGTGGGAGTTGCTTCAAGAACCAATCCCAAAGAGCATTTTGAAAAACTCTTAAGAAAATACAAGGGAAAGATTATTGCAAGGCAAGGAGGGTTGATTCCTGTTTTCAGCCCAAGAGCAAAGTTTTGCAAGGAAAACACCTTCTTAGTCGGTGATGCTGCTGGCTTTGTAAAGGCAACAACAGGCGGAGGCTTAATCCCGGGATTAAAATCAGCGGAAATACTGGCTGATTGCATAAAGAATAACACAAGCTATAATACAGGGGTTTACCTGAAATTATTTCCAAGCCTATGGCTTCACTTAAAGATGAGGCGCTTGATGGATTCTTTTAGCCAGGAAGAATGGAATCATCTTGTTAATGAACTGAGTAAAAGCAAGGCAAAGACAGCATTGCAAGAGGTTAACAGAGATCGGTTGTTCAGGCTAATATCCCGGACCTCTTTAAAAAATCCAAGAATCCTTAAGTACGGGCTACGCCACCTAGGCCGGCTCGCCTAGTGCGTAATCCTCCTTATTATCATCTTTAAGAATATCTTTAATGCGCCCCCAAAGGAGCCATGCCCTTTTTTCATCGAGTAACCCGTATACCTGATAGTTACAGGCACTTCTTGGTATTTTATTCTCTTCTTAACAATCTCTTCCAGAATCTCAGAGGCGTGCTCCATCCTGTTAGATTCAATCCTTATCTGCTCTGCTGCCTTCCTGCTCAGCACCCTGAAACCATTATGGGCATCGCTCAGCTTTATGCCGTAGAATACCCATTGAACAAGCACAGAGCCTTTTAATAAGATTCTCCTGTCAAGAGGAACCTCTGTGTGCTTAATGAACCTTGAGCCAATAGTCACATCCACCTTGCCGCTAACAACAGGCTCTAGCATTGCTGGCAAGTCCTCAACCCTGTGCTGGCCATCACTATCAAAAGTCACAATATACTCTGCACCATTTTTCAGGGCATAATCAATGCCTGTTCTCAGGGAAGCTCCTTGTCCTCTGTTAATAATATGTCTCAGAACAACAACGCCCTGCTTTTTTGCTTCTGCATAAGTATTGTCTGTGCTACCATCATCCACCACAACAATATAATCATAACCTGCTTTTTTTAGCTCGCTAACTACCCTGACTATGCTTTTCTGCTCATTAAGAGCAGGGATTACAAAAAATATCTTCTTGTTTGTATATGGGGTTTTCATTTTTGCGCCTTGCCAGCAGGGCTTTTCATAAGCTTACCTTCTCCTTCTCTATGAATGTCCTGTACCAGAGCTCAAAGCTAAGCAGGGTCCAGAGCTGCCTTGCATAAAACAGCTTGCCTTCCTTATAATTATCCATTATTTTCTTAACATAATTATGGTCGACTATGCCCTGCCTGAATAGCTTTGTAGTATTTAACAAGTCCTCGGCAGTGCTTTTCAAATCCTTGTCAAGCCAGTTCTCAACAGGCACGTGGAAGGTCTGCTTTTTCCTTGCAAGAATGTTTCTGGGCAGGTGCTTCCTAAGCGCCCTTCTAAACACATGCTTGGTTGTGGAAAAGCCTTTCAGCTTGTAGTTGCTTGGCATTGCAAAAGCCAGCTCAACAATCCTATGGTCAAGCAAAGGCACTCTTGCCTCTATGCTCTTGGCCATGGTCATCCTGTCAGTCTTCATGAGGAAGCTTTCGCTCAATAATCTTTTAAAATCAAAGTATTGGTATTGCTTTAGATAATCCTGGCTGCTCACAAAGTATTCCTTGTTAATAGCATCATAGTCCAGCTTTTCAAAATAATCAGGCTTCACTAATTCTTTTCTTTCTTCTTCATCAAACATCCCATTAAGCTCATAATATGCTTTGGCTTTGTTGCTCTTGATTGAGTTGATAACCATTTCTCCTCGCTTATATGCAGGCTTGCCAAGATTTGAGGAATGCTTGTAGAACTTGTTCCACATTCTTAACGGGATCATTCTGGCCATACTAGGACCCAGCGTATTGAAAAGCGGAAGCTTGTGCGCAGAATGGACAGCTTTCAGGAAGCGGTAATGGTCATAGCCAGCAAACATCTCATCTCCTCCGTCACCCGTCAATATGACTGTTGAGGTTTTCTTTGCAGCCTCTGATAAAAGATAAACAGGGATAAGCGCAGGATCTGCCATTGGCTCGTCGCAATGCCAAGCAATTTTTGGCAATAGCTTAACAACATCAGGTTCAATAAGGAGCTCTTGGTGTTCTGTGCCAAACAACTCGCTAACCTGCTTTGCATAAACAGTCTCGTTAACCTTGTCTCCATGAGCAAAGCCAACGCTATAAGTCCTTATGGGAGCACTGCTATTCTCCTCTTTTCGTATCAGGCTCATCATCATCACAATCGCGCTGCTATCAATGCCGCCGCTAAGGTACACTCCTAGAGGTACATCACTGATGAGCTGCTTCTTTACAGAGTCCTTTAGCAGCCTGAAAAGCTCTTTTTCATAATAGCCAATGCTCTTTTTTTCTTTTTCTGCCAAATCAATATCCCAATACTTGGCAACAGCCAAGGTTTTGTTCTTAAGGTCAAACTTGATGAAATAGCCTGGCAAAAGCCTCTTGATTCCCTTGAACAAGGTTTCTTCTAACGGATTGTAGCGGAGAGCAAAATACTGGTTAAGGGCTTCAACATTAACCTCTCTTTTCACAGTGTTAAGCTCAAGAATGCTCTTAACCTCGCTTGCAAACACAAAGTTTCCCTTGCTGAAATAATAGTACAAGGGTTTAATACCGACCCTGTCCCTGGCAATGATTAACTCCCTCTTCCTGCTATCGTACAGGCATATCGCAAACATGCCGTTAAGGTACTTCAGGAAATCCTCTCCAAACTCCTCGTAAGCATGCACCATGGCCTCGCCATCAGTTTTAGTCCTGAAAAAATGCCCTTTTTCCTCAAGCATCTGCCTGAGCTTCTGGAAATTGTATATCTCTCCGTTGAATATGAGAAAAACATTCCCTTCCTCATTTGTTAAGGGGTAAATGCCTTTTTTCAGGTCAATAATACTGAGCCTTCTCATAGCCAAGCTTAGGCCGCTGTCTGTAAAGTAAGCAACATCATCAGGCCCCCTATATGTAATGACTTCAGCCATGCGCCTAGCAAGGCTCTTATCCTCCCAGTTAAAACCAACAATTCCGCACATTTTATCAGAGTAATAAAAGGAGAAGCCTATAAATAGGTTATGATTTTGAGTTCTAGAGGCAAAGAAATTAAAGAATTTACAAGAGAGGGTTCTGTCCTCCGTATAGTGCCTGGAACTTGTTGTGCTTGTATTCTAGTGAGAAGATGTCGTTGTTGCAGGCAGTTGCTCTCATCTTGATTATGCTAACCTCCCTGACCACGTTCCTCCTGAAAGGGGTAAGCCTTAGATGGATTATGCCATCGCAGAGGAATTCTTCTATCTCAAACTCGCTGAACCTGCCACTTTGAGGCTGGCACTCTGAGACCAAGAAAGATGTTATCTCTAAGTCCCTTAGGAATTCGAACAGGTAGAATAATTCAATCCTAGGATTCTCAAACCTTGAAAGAACATACAACGCGCTCAGGGAGTCAAGGCAGAACAAATGGCAGCCAGCCTCATCTTTTATCTTCTTAATCACGTTCTTGATAACATTAAGCCAGCTCTTATTGTCTGCTGTCTTGACATCAACAATTTCCTTTCTTATGCAGCCAATATCAACCATTATCAGGGCTCCATTGCCACCCTTTGCCTTGCTCAGGGACAGCCTTAGCTCTGCCAAGTCCTTAACCACCACCAGGTTGACCTTGGTCATGTCAAAGTTCATGTTTATCATTTGCTGAATAATAGAATCATATGATTGTTCAAGAGAGCAATAAACGCACACCTTGCCTTTTAAGGCTTCATTATAGAGTATGTTAAAGGTTATGGATGATTTCATGGTTCCGGCGCTGCCGCTAATAAGAGTGATATGCCCTTCAGGTACCCCACCTTGAATATTCTCATCCAATCCGTCTATATACAAGGGTATCCTTTTAATCTCGGCCTTAGTAGAAATAATCCCAGCCACTTGCCCTTAACACCTCTTTTTCTCTCTTTTAACTTCTCTTATAGTTCATAATATTTAAAGCTTTCCTCTTTTTGTTTAGTCCCTATTCCTTTTTATGCACAAGGTCATTAACAGCTCCCTTTTTTGTGCTCACCAATATGCTATTATCGTCAGGAATATAAGCGCATCCTACAATCACGCCATCCACCTTGAATTGCCATATCTTCTTGCCAGTTACTTTACCAGGCTCTTTTGTTATGATATCACTGTAATGGCCTGCCTGTTGCACTACCCCGCTAAGCCCAGGCATGTAATCCAGCACATAGCTTCCTTCTGAGTCTAACACATAGACATTATTGTCATAGCTTCCTATGATCACTTCTTTCTTTCCATCGCCATCAATATCCTCTAATATCGGCTCGCTAACAACCCAAAAGTCTGTTTCATAGCTCCAAAGCTTGTCACCGTAAGGATTCAGGGCATAAACATTATTATCACAGCTTCCAAAAATTATCTCTAGCTTTTTGTCGTTATTAATATCAGAAAGGCTGGCTTTTGCAAGGATAGCCCCTCCTGTCTTGTAGCTCCAGAAAAGCTCGCCTGCCTCGTCAAGTACGTAAAGGTTATGATCATTGCTGCCAATGATAACGAATACTCTGTCATCGCCAAACAAATTGCCAATGGCCGGTTGGGCAAAAACCTTGTCCTTAGTCTTGAATTTCCAGGCCAAATCCCCTTTCTTGTTAACACAGAAGATAGCGCCGTCATTAGCTCCGAAAACAATTCTCGGCATCTCCTTGTGAAGAATCCCTGGTGTGCTGTGGACCGGGCTGCCTGCATCAAACCTCCACACAAGCTTTCCGCTGCTGTTAAGCACGTAAAGCTTGTTATCCCCGCAGCCAAAGATTACCTTGATGTCATCATCCTCGTATAAGTCATAAAGCAAAACCTGGCCCCTGATAGGCCCTCCTGCCTTGTACTTCCAGAGGAGCTGGCCTTTTTCGTCAAGCACATAAACCACTCCCAGCTCTGTGCCAAAAACAACCTCGTTCTTGCCATCCCCGTTAATATCCCCCACATTTGGCGAGGCCTCTATGCTGCTAACGCTCTCAACATCAAGGAACATGAGCTCCACCTCGTCCACGGTTTCATTGGAATCATAGAACCATCTTATGCTTGCATGGTTGTCAAGGACAAACAACTTTCCTTTCTTGGTGCCAAATATTATCTCTTTTTTTCCATCGCCATCAATATCCGCAACCAGTGGAGGGCTGGAGAGAGCGCTCTGCGCATCAAAGTCCCATCTCTTATCCAGGCGCCCAACCCTCTTTTTTCCAAGCGCCTTAAAGCCAAAAGTAATCATTCCCATTTACATACCAATATGGGCTTGGGTTATAAATAGTTTTTGGATTTT
>DATEYH010000097.1:0-11658 GCA_035256305.1 Candidatus Nanoarchaeia archaeon | reverse complement strand
CTTCTGGACAGAAGTATCGCCACACACTCTGGTATGATTGCCCTTGACACAGCTTGACTTATCAAATTTACAAGGGTCAGAAGAGGTGGAGGCATAACACTTCAAACTGCCGCTGGCATAGCCAAGGGATAAGCAACTCTGCCCTCCTAGGTCATTACCATCACAATCCTCATTCGCTAGGTTTTTGTTGCCATCGCCGCATTTAGGAGTTGGTCCGCCAGTGCATCCGCTGTAATCATAAGTGCAATCTCCGTAACATTGAAGAGTGCCACCAGTATAAGGCGAGGGACAGGATTGGCCAACAGGATTGCCATCGCACTGCTCATTAAAGCCAGCATCATTAGGCTTCTGAACAATACTGTCGCCGCACACCTCGGGATCAGAACCTGGAACGCAACTCGACTTATCTAGTTTGCAAGAGCTTGTGCACTTTAAATTCCCACTTATGAAGCCTTGGGATTGGCAAGTCTCTCCTCCCAAGTCAGCCCCATCGCACTCCTCGCTTGGCTGGTTCTTGGCGCCATCTCCACAAATCGAGGGAGGAGTGGCAGTGCACTTGCTAGTATCAAATAAGCAATCATCACCGCAGCTTAAATCACCACCTGTAAAGGCTTTGTTAACATCAGGGCAGGTCTTGTTGCCGATTCCTCCATCACAGCTCTCGCCTTTCTCCACAAGCTTGTTGCCGCAAAAGCCATAAAAGGGGCCAGTGCACTTGCTAGTGTTATAATGGCAGTTGCTGCATAGCAAAGGCCCTCCTGAAAGGTTAGAGTTAACTTTGTTGCAGGTCATGTCTCCCACTCCGAGAACAATGTCGCAGTCTTCACCGGGAGTTACTCGGCCGTCGCCGCAGAACTGAGTTTCTCGGTAACACTTGGAGGTATCAAACCAGCAACTAGCATTACAGCTAAGGCTTCCCCCGATATAATGATCCAGGTCAGAACATGTTACGCCATTAAGATTAGTTTTGTCACACTCTTCTCCCCCCTCTACCAGGCTGTTGCCGCAAAACTCTTGTTTGCAATGATCGCTGCAGCCATCCCCGTTGATGTTGTTGCCATCATCGCACTCCTCGGTCGTAATATTCCGGATGCCATCGCCGCATCCAGGCGGCGGAGGAGTAACATAAGCAACCATCTCAAAAACCTTCCAAGAAGTTCTATAATTGCCAACGCTATCAGTCACAGTAATGGAATAATTATAAACTCCTGAAGCTAAGCTCCAACGATTACTAAGAAAAATATCATCACTCTGACCGGCGTAGGGAGGCCCCTGAAAAGAAAATACATTTCCATTTGTATCAGTCAAAGAGTGAGAAACAAAAGTTACAATCTCCTTATAAACAACTGTAATTTTTACTCCGCTGCCATTAATCTGTATGCTTGTCCCGGGAGTTGCTGCTCCTGTTTGAAAAGAGAAAAGGATAAGACTGGTTAAGAAGATAATCATGATGGTTAAGCTAATCCTAAGCATATTAATTATTTTTTTCTTCATTCACTAGCCTCTTTTTTTCAGTTATATTTTAAAGTATGGATTAGGAAATTATTCCTGAAATGGTTATGTTTGGCTCTGAAGGTGGTTCAATGTCCAGGAGTATTCCCAGCAGGGTGTTCTGGTAGGTGTTGCCTGCAAAGTCCTCTGCAGAGAATATCACCTGGGTCAGGTTGGTTGTGCTGGTTAAGGGTATTGTCAAGTCAAATATTCCTGTTGTGTCTGGGAAGCAGGGTTGTTGACCACTAGTAAGGGCGCAGTTGTTTATGCAGACAGTCTGGCTTGTCCTGGTGTTCTTTGCGCATACCCATTTGGAATCTTTAGAGGTTATTCCTTGAACAGGCACGCTTAGCTGGTTGGTGGGGAATTCATCTGTTGTTGCCGGGTTGATCAGGTCAATGAAAGGCCTGACAGCATCCACAATGATGTTCAAGACCTGCACCTCCTCAAGGTTCTTGGAAGGATCTTCAGAATAATACCGCAGGGTATGAGTTCCTGAGACTGTCATCAGCTTCTGGTACACTCCTGAGCTTGCCAATTCATTAGGATAGCAAGAGCCTTGCGAAATGCAGAAATAAGTCTTAATGTTTTTTGCAGCATAATTATCGCTGGTTGTAAAAAGAATCTTCATATTGGCAGGATAAACACCGAATGTTGTTGGCAAGATAACTGTTTCTGGCTCTGAGAAGTCTGCTTCGCAATAAGTGTCTCCAATAGCGCAGTCATAACCAAACAAGCCTGTGTTGCTCTGAGGATAGTTGTCAGCGTTTCTCCTGCACCTTGTGTTGACTGTGTCCCAGAAGCATTTTCCTAATCCGAGCGTGTCATTGCTTGGTACGGTTAAGGTGTGCGTTCCACTAATTCTTGTGCCATTAGTATTATAGCCAGCATCCACGCTAACAGGCCTTCCGCCTGTGCAGGAAGACTGGTTTATGTAACCAAGACAAGAGGCAGTGCTGGTCTTGGTGCAGGTCGGCGCAGTTGGATTTGAAGGTGATTTGCCTTGGTAATAGCATTCCCCAAACAAGCTGCATACCCTGGGCGAACAACCAGAGCTTAGCCAATTATACTTAGAATCATCGCAGAACTCGCACCTTTGTAGTTCTTCAGCCACAGGCCTGCAAATGCCGCTTAGTCCAGTGACAACATCATTCAGCCACTCCCATT
Organism: Candidatus Nanoarchaeia archaeon; assembly: GCA_035256305.1. GTDB lineage: Archaea > Nanobdellota > Nanobdellia > Woesearchaeales > SM23-78 > SM23-78. The sequence goes on along the minus strand of DATEYH010000097.1, from coordinate 9,000 downwards.
CGCAGCCCTTGTTCTTAAGGCAAGGGTCATCTGTGTCGGTGCAAGCTTCCTCTGACTTATAATCATAGCAGCTAGCAATCTTAGCGCAATAATTAAACGAGCTAAGCAAGGTCTTAGTCCTGTCAAGGTAGCAGCCAGTAACAACCTCTCTTAATCCTAAATCATCTGCATAGCAATACTGCTTTTCATCGCCCACCCTTAAGTCAAGGTTAGAATACATGCCGTAGAGCCCATTGCACAAGTCACAAAGCCCAACATCAATGCATTGTGTTAAGCCATCTCTGTCAGGGCCTACGCAGTATTTGTTTGGATTGCAGTTTCCGCCAGAGATTGGCTGGATGTTATTGTTGCTGTCGCAATAGCTTCTAATATTGTTTATGCAAAACTCTTTAGAATGAGGCTCCATGCAGAAAGAGCTTCCTGTCTTCTGGCAGCGAATGCCTGATTCTCCTGTCAAGCCTCCCATATAATTGGCCCTGACAAAGTAGCAGTATTCTGAGTTCTGTAAAATGTCAAGGTCATTAACCAGCATAACCGGTGTATCTGTAAGATAAGAGAATCCTTCTGTTTTTGAAGCGCAGCTGCCTAGGGAAACATCGCACTTGAAAACAGAATAGCTAAGCACGCTAGCTTGGCAAGAGCTTAGAAGAGCCCATGAGGCAATGATTTTCTTATTAGGAGCATCAAAGCTAGTGGAGATGTTAGGGTTCATCTTGGTTTCTGTGCAGCTTATTGGGCCGCACTGGCAATTCTCGCAAGGAGTGCCGCTAGGACACATCATGCCTATCTCGCATACTTCGCCTGGCTCAAGGATTAGGTTGCCGCAGCCAGATAATCCGCGACAGTTGCAAGCATCTAACTCCCTAGAATCAGCACAATCATTTGCACTGCAAAGGCTAACCTGGCCTGGATTAGGTGAATCCTCACAAGTCTCATAAGGATAGGTAATGGTTCCATCTCCGCATGTGTGAGAATAAGGAGTGCAGTCAGGGTCAACACCTTCGCATCCAGGAGGGCACACCCCATTAGATGTGGAGCTGCAGGCGCAGTCAGTGTCTTTTGCGGCGGTGCACTCTGGCGGGCACTTCATGTCATTATTCACGCATTGGCTAGGGCCTCCGCAATCAGCAGGGTCTTTGTCTCCACAGAAAATGCAATACTCTGTTTTTTGGCTAGAAACTGATGTGTCGTAAACATGCCACTTCCTAGAAGTATAGTTACAATAAGCGTTCAGGGTTATGTTACAATCACCAGGATTGCAGGAACAACTCAAAATGATGTTTACATCAGTTTTATCTTGATTAAGATTAATAAAGGCACTGTTGGGCAAGCAGCCGTCTGAATTCTTGTGAGCAGTAACTTGGAGATACGAATTAGCAGGAACACTGCTGAAAGAATAAAAGCCGTTTAGGTTGGTTGTGTTAGATGCCTGAATTGAAGGTATGCTTACTGTTGCTCCGCCGATATATCCGCCAGTGGCTCTCTCAACTCTTCCTGCCACTGTGAAGGCGTTGCCTCCGCAAGAACAATCATCTCCTACGTTTACGTTTAGGTTAGAAACAAAGGTTTGAGGTGAAATACAAAAATATTTCAGCCTTCCTTTGCCTAAAGTACTTCCATAATTACAGCAGCAGCCTAGTGCGCAAGGGTCACTGCAGGATTGTCCGTCAAGATAAATTACGCTCCCTGTCATGCAATTGTCTTGCGAAGCAACATATTGGCAGCCCATGGTGGCGTTATTTATACAGCACCCTGCTCCGCTTGCAAAAAAACCAAGGTAAATCAAGAAAAAGGTACTTAGTAAGCCTAAAAACAAGATTTTCTTATTCATTCCTTTACCCACCCTCTTTCTATTTTGCGTGTTTATTATATCTTATTATATCTTCTTTTAGCATATAAAAATCTTGTTATATAAATCTTTTTATTTTTTGGTTTATTTTGCTCTTCTCTTATAAAATTCTCATAAATTTCTATTTTTTCTCTTAAACTGTCATGCTTTTTAAATTATCATATTTTTTTAAGAGTCAAAAAAATCAATAATATAAGCTGGAGGATTAACCAGGTTTAAGTTGTAATCATTATAGCAAGACTCTGCAAAGGCATTGCTCTCGTTCTCCCTTACCCAGAAGCAATCAGGCATATTGTCAATGCACTCTTTTTTTTCTATTATGTCAGAGCAATTAAGGTGGTGGTAGCGTTTTGCTGAATTAAGAATAAGGTCAACGCAGGTCTGGCAGTTGTCATCGCCAGGGTAGTTTCCGCCGCTGCAATCGCTTCGGCAAGGGTTTGCTGCTATGATGCACCAGTTAGTGCAGTGACTTGCTGCTCCTCCATCGCCAGTGCAAGCATCTACACAACCATTAGCAGGCGGAAAGTCTTGGGAAAAGGTTATGTTAATCCAGAAAGTTTGATAATCAAACATTCCGCTATCATCCAAGGCAAGAACTGCTACTTCGTGCTTGCCAGCATCGCTTTCTGTAATTGGAGCCCATATCTCAGCATAAGGAAGGCTTAGTTTTATCCTCGGGTCTGCCTCGCACCAACCCTTGGCACCGCACATCAAAGAGCTTGGAGGCCTGGAAGCGTTTGCATCGCAAAGCCTGATTCTGGTATTTGCAGGAGTATCAGAATCTGTGGCTCCTATGAATTCAGCCTGAGCTAATTCAAATTCTGAAACCTCTACTGGCAGACCATTACAATCCACTTCTCTCAAGATGTTAGACAGAGACAAGCTATTCCTGCAAATAGCATCATTAACCCCACTCCAGCCATCAACCCTTTCTTTTAATAAATAGCCTTTGCCACCGCCATTGCAAACAAGATAATAAGGCCCTCCTTGTAAAGTTCTGCCTTGATCCACACCATCATCATCGCAGTGGTCATTGTTTGCAACGCCCACACCAAAGACAGACCAGCCTGTTTTCCCTGGCTGTGTTAACCCCTGCTCTGTTAATACGCGCTCACAAGTCGGACCATCATTCCATGGCTTGCAATCAGCAACGCCAAAACCTGTTATTGCCTCTAAGCCAGAGCCTGCCATTCCTGTAATCGCCTCCAATAAAGCTGGGGGCATGCCTATGCCGGTGCACTCAGGGCGGCCCTTCCCAAAAGAAAGGAAGTAATACTTAACCTTTTTATCATCAGGGTCATATGCTGTGAGTGGAACAGAAAACTCAGTGGCTGTTTCTCCGTCTATTACCATATCCTCTATAAAGTCAAGGGCTGGGCGCCTGTTTTCTATCGCAACCCTGAAAACCAATGGCTTTCCTTCTACAAAAGACTTCTTGTCAGCAACCTCAAGGATATCATCTTCCCTATAAGGCCAGGAACAGCTTTCACAAGGATTGTTTATTTTCTTTAGCTCAAAGCCTTGTTTCCAGTAAGAAGAGCTTATATACTCGTTATTGATGTTTAGGGCTATGTTTTTTGAATCCATTGAGAGCAGGTTATATATGAAATTATACACTGCCCCAAACCTTACGTTAAGCGTTGTTTGATAGTCAACAAGCCTGGTCACTGGCTCTCTGTCCTCAAAAATAATCTTCACTGTATACTTGACAGTGAGCACAAGGTCAGCAGCATGAACATTTACCTCAACTATAGGCGAACTTTCTGCAGTAATGTTCACCAATCCCATTCTGTCTGCAAATGCAGAAAAATTAACGCATAAGGGCAGCTTTGTTGCTGTATAGTTCTCAAGCTGCTTCTGGATTGTGAACCCTATCAGGGTTCCTTTTGCAAAGGGCTCGCAACCTGATTCGCGAAGGATATAGCAGAGCTTGGTCATCACGCTCTGGCCAAAAAAGCCGTCATAGGCAGAATAAGGTGAATCATAAAGGCAGTTGGTGTTGTAGATTTGATTTAGCTCGCTAAAGCGAGAATTAAGGATAGGGTATTCCGGCGTTAAGTAGCTTAGCTGGTTGCACAACTCATTTTTTTTCAAGGCATAAGCAACAAAATAATGCTTACCTTGAGAGGTGTAATTCAGGTAATCCCCTCCGAGGCTCAAGGCCCTGAAAGGAATCCTGCCTCCTTGAAAATCATAAATAAGCCCTCCATTGGCTCCAAGCATTTCCAGTCCGTCCATGCTAACGTCTGTTATGCAGTTAGTGACATGGTTTTTTATCCTGCCTGCCTCCAGCTCGTTAAGAATCTGGTCAAGCCCATACGTCTTTTTCTCAAAGCTCTCCTTTATGAACAAAAGGATTATGAAAATGATTAAGAGTACTAACCCAAGCATTACAAACAAGGTTATCTGAGACTTTTTTCTCATCATCTCCTCTTCATCACCTTTTCCTTTATCTTCCTTTTGCCTCTTTACACTCTTCTCTCTTTTAATTACTTCTTATCTGAAAACCAGGCTTGCATAACTTACACTGTTGGTGTAATCGCCAGTAACATCTCCTGATGTGTAGTATTGCTCCAAAGAGGCTTTTTTGAAGTTTATGGTTTTTAAAAGCAGGACGATCGGGAGAGAGCCGCAGATGCTGGCTCCTATCTCATGTACATAAGCCTCAAAGCCCTTTGCATCTCCTGCCTTGATAAGCTTGAGGGCTCCTCCATCCAGCTTTGAAAGGTTTTGCTTAACATCATTAGTTTTATCAAAAGGCAGATAGCCATAGCTCGGGCCGTAATGAGTGAAATCAGAGCTAACAATAAAGGTCACCTTCTTTTTTGTCTCGGAAATAACAGCTTTCAAGTCCTTGGCTGCTTTATCAAGCTCTAAATCCTGGGAAACAAGGATAGGAAGGATTTTAAGCTGCTCAACCCTGCTCCCAAAGGCAAACTGAAGAAAGGGGAGCTGGACTTCCAAACTGTGCTCAGAAAGATGAATGCCTTCATTAACCCTTATGGCGCCCTTCTTTGCAACTGCTCTTCCAAAATCCTGATCAGTCCTTACCAGCCCCAGGGGAGTTTCAAATGTTTCTAAGGACAAGCCTGATTCGTTGCTATGATGATTAGGGCCTAGGAGAATGAACAAGTCAGGAAGCTGTGCCTCTGCAAGAGCCTTATAGCCCCAAGCCGCTGCCATGCCGCTATAAACATAGCCTGCGTGAGGAGTGATTATGCCTGTCAAGGGCAGGATGCCTTGTTTGGGCTTCTCTGGCAATGCTCCGGGGCCTAGCTTGCCTGTAAAGCATTCTTCAAGCATACTCCTCAATACATGCTCAGATTTGGGGTAAAAGAGCCCTGCATAAGCAGCTTTTCGCACAACACTCACCTCAAAAAAACAGTTTAGCTTATTAAACAATCATATTTAGTGATAACGACATATTTAGTGATAATAGCGATAGTAGCCAGTGATAGCCAAAACTTTCTTTAATCCTGCCCAATGCTTTTATTCTTGCTCTGTGTTTCTTAGAATAGTAAGAGGAACCCAGGCATCTTTCTTAGGGTTCTTAATGACAACATTATTGCCACTGATAGTAATGCTCGCATTCTCAGCATCAATATGCGAAACCAAATAGCTCAAATCTGCATTAGACAAACCGGTGTAGTTAAAGGTGTAAAACCACTTCTTAAACTGAAGCACAGGATCGCATACCTGCTCAGCCACGCCGAAAACTTCATCAGAGGTAGGAGCCACTCCCAGGCGCGAAGCATAAACCTTGCTGAAGAGCTGCAAATCCCTTAAATTTATTTCTAAGACACCTGGCTGAGGGCACAGCCACTTCAACCAGCTGGGCAGGCTAAGGCAAATACTGTCACCAATACCAGGCCCTAAATTCTGAATGTTCTGGCTGCTTAAAAAGACCATCTGATAAGTCGGATCATAATAAGCTTTGAGGTACTGGTTATCAACGCATTTTGTAAGGGTTGTAGGCGTTGAAGTGCATGATGAGCTGAACTGGACGCCTGAATCAGCATATGATAAAAGGAAGCTCTGCTCAAGAGCAGTAATAAAGTCTGTGTGGTTAGGAGCTATAAAAGGCTGGTTCAGGGTGGTGCCAATAATCCTCTGCCTTTCCGAAGCCCCATTATCTTTCCAATTAAGAACGCAATAATTATTAGTGCTCCCTGGGTTCTGAACATTAATCAGAACAGTGTCTGGAGGGGCGCACATCAAAACAAAATCCTCATCCACGTCTACGAGAGAAGCCATTTTCATAGCAAGCATCTTGGTCCTGGTGGTCCAGCTGCCATTAACACACACAAAATCCTCTTTGTACTGGCCATGATTAAGGCACTGGGGATTGGCCCCAGGGCTCAAGTTTCCATTATAGTTAGGGTTGCCGGCAATATTGTACAAGCACTGGGTTTTTTCAGGGCAAAAGCCAATCACGCAACCGTCAGGAGTCTTCTGGCCTGTTCCTAGAATATTGACCCAGGCGCCCTGCAAGCATTTGTAAATCGCAGTATCATTAACTTGATAGTATTCAGTATAGCTAAGCTGCTCAGCAATGCAAGTGCCTTTAGCAGGGTCCCAGCAATGATTAGGCAAGCAGCAGTTAGCCTTCATAAGCTTGGAAGTGTCTCCTCCAGCATCAGCCACTGTCTTGTTCAGGTAGGAAAACAAAGGATCAGGAACCTCGGACTTATGAGAAAGGTTATTGCCTCCTGCGTCAGTCCAATTATTATTAAAAGCGCAATAAACGCTTTTGGAGCCAGAAGAAAAGATTGAGCAGTAATCCGCTGCCTTAATCAGGGAACGGTTAGTTCTGGTATTGTTTGCGCCTGCGCCCGGGTTAGGCCAGTTCTCAACGCTCTGCAAGCAATCCTGACTAACACGCCCATTAGTGCCTGGCTTGCAAAGAGAAACATTGCAGCTCGTGTTCATCTTGTCCCTCTCAAACTCAGGCTTGAACAAGGAATCATTAAACCCGCAGCCCCAGAAAGAGCCGTTGCTCAAAAATACATTTGTATAAGTCTGAGAATTATAGACAAGGTTGAAATTGTTATACTGCGCCTCTCCTTTGAAGCAAGCTCCTTTTGCACTGCCAAGGTCATTATAGGACTCCTTGACGCAAGTAGCGATATCATCGCCCTCAGAGCAACAATATTTGCCTGTAGCTAGGAAGCCAGATTGTGAGCAAGCATCTTGGGTAGTGTTATAATCCAAATCAGATCCCCAGGTGCCGTCAGCCATGCAATAAAGGAACTTGCCACTAGCATTAATCCTAGCGCCGACCGAGTACATAACCCCGCCTTGACCAATTGTTCCTGGAATATCATTTTTGCACTTGGCAGAGCTAGCATTGCCGCAGCAAATAGCAACAACAGCTCTTGAAACATTTGGGTTAAAAGTCTTGGAATAATCTGTGTGACAAACATATTCGTGCCCGCTAACATTGCCCATAGAAGAGCCATTGCCCTTGACATAGCCCATAAAATCCAATGTCGAGTCTATCTTTAAACCAGAGTTGTCAGAGCAGAAAACAGCAAACCGCTCGTTATCATTAGAGCCGTACACCATGACTGTGCTCATGTCAGAATCAATATTGCTAACTGCCATCTTGCCTGGGCAGGCTAGGGCGCCCTCAGGTATTATAGTAACCCCCTCCCAAGTTGAGATGGGCGCTGGGCAGAATGCAATGCTATAGGGAGTTTTGAACCATCCGTCTATGTTATTATTGTTAGCATCGCCCATGGTTGCGAACCCAAAAAGTCCTTGATTGTTCGCGCCGGACCAGGCAGTGCAAACAAGATAGCCTGAAGAAGGTACATCAGGATTAGTGTCCTTGATCCTGCACTGGTCTGCGCCAGTACTGCCAGTAGAAGTTGCCTCCTCACCAGTCCAATAAGTGCCGGCAGGGCATGAATATTGGCCCTCCCAATCCCAAGGAATTGAATTGCCTTCTGTATGCCATCCGGGGAAATGTTCAGGATTAATATACGATGAGTATTCATCTGGAACGCAAGCACCAGCAGCCCTTACCATTGACTTCAGGTAATCCTCAAATTGATCTTTGTCCACGCACTTGATAAAATCTCCATTAATATTCGCAATTGGATAAATACTCTTACAATCAGGTGATAAGAAGACTTCTCCATTCTGGTCTGTCAATGACTCGTCATGCCATTGCGTCCCATCGCAAACACGGCGGGCATGGCAGATATCTCCTTCAGAGACTCTGCACTTGCCATCCCCACAGCAGCCCAAATCTGACAATGTCCCGCCTCCGGCGGTGCAGGCAATTTCCAAAGTGTCAACCTGATCCGGAGCATAAACATCCGTGCTGGGCGAATAAGGATAATAAGACGGATTAACTGATGAGTGCAAAACTGTGTAGGCTTCGACCTCCTTTTTCTCTGTATCATCTAAAGCACCTGGTGCTTGGCATGTCTTACCTGCGCAATAAGGAGTGTTTCCAGCGCACACACCGGTTGTATGAATCCCGCTTTCAAAGCCACACTTTCCGCAGTTAAAAGGGTCATTAGTAATATTAACACAGAAAGGCCATGAAGTTTGGCCAGTTCTTTTTGGCACAGTATACTCATAATCCCCAGGAGCATCAACGCACCACTCGCAGTCAGGCATAGCATTGCAAGAACTTAGGTCAGTTATTTCATTGCAAGGCGGGTTTAGATTGCCACAGCCGCAAATATCTGCATGGATAGTATATATCTCGTCGCAAGTTTGCTTGGCATAACTCGTGCATCCTGTCAGATTAGCAACATAATTTCCTGTGATAAGGTTATCAACGGCGATAACCCTTCCGGTACCCTCGTCTACTGGCTCTTTATTATGCACAGCAAAGCCATCTGCAAAATAAGTATGATAATCCTCAACCTCAAAATTATATGTAGGAACCCTCTCATATACCTTGTCAATTGAAATTACTGGAATAAATTTGCCTGATTCATCAATCAGATTAGAGCCAATAACCAAATCACGAGCAACAACTAAGCCCTTATCAGTAAGGAATGGGTGCTCGGGAGTAACTCTCATCTGATTATTAATTATGAAATAATAAATTGAAGTCATCTCTTCAGGAGCATGATGCATGAGCTTGGTTACCTTGCCAAAGCCAAACCTTTTGTTCTCAAAATCATAAGCTG
>DATEYH010000096.1:0-3648 GCA_035256305.1 Candidatus Nanoarchaeia archaeon | reverse complement strand
AACCATCATTTAAGGCAGAGAGCATCCTTAATTTATAAAGATTATTACCTTCAAAGATTTTTATATTTATTTATCTAATGACTGCCAAACTCTCATCGGTTCGATTTCCAACCGATATCTCTATCCCCCCACCGTAGTGCTCCCAATCGCTTTCGAACCTCATTGTTCCTTCGCTTTTGCCTTTTTCTTCGAAAGAATTCTTCTGCAAAAGCCTTTAAAATTACTTCCCCCCTCACACCCACCCACTCCTCCCCTTCGCCTCCCCTCTCTTCTCTCCAAAGCACAACCTTTTCGCTTTTTCTTCATTATTTCCGGTTTTTCTTTAGTTAACTTTATAAATTACATTGTATTACATCAGGTTACAATGGAAGGTATTACTGTAAGGTTTCAGGAGGACGTGTTAAAGAGGATGGATAGTGCAATTGCAGAGCACAACTTCAATTCCAGGACTGAGTTCATAAGGGAGGCTGTGAGGGATAAGCTCTCAGGGCTAACAAGGGAGCAGGCTATTGAGAAGTTCTTGAGCTTAAGAGGAAAGCTTAAGGGCAGGACCAAACCCGAGGATGATGAGAAAATAAAATGGGAAGTAAGCAAGGAATTTGGTGCAGAATTAGACAGGAGATTCAATCGATCTCTTCGGGCCTGAGGCTCTTCGCAACATCTGAAAGTCCATAGATGATGTGCTTATCCTGGGAAACTAGCAATGCATTATGATTCCTTGAGTGCACTGCATTAAGGCAGTCAAATCTGGGGAGGCTCCTTTTTACAGACAGTTCACGTGATTCAGCATCCTCTTCATCAGTAATCTCAATTCTAATTAAAGTTCCGATGTGCCTGACCAAGTTAAGCATCTCATTAATCTCTTCCTCAGAATATTTTTTTCTTAACTCCCTTACCAAAGCCTCTGAAAACAGAACAATATCATTCCTTTTCAATATCTTGACAAACAAGTCATAGGCATATTTTCCAAGAGGCCTTCCGGACTTGCTCACCCTGTCCTCATAAAAGTCTCTCCAGATGCAACTGTCAATAATGTATTTCTTTACCATAAATAAGAATAGATATCAACTCATTAATATACTGTCCCTATAACTTTCCGGAATCTTTACGCCTTTTTTATCAAGAATGTTATTTGCCCCTCACCGCCGCCAGCCTTGCAATAGGCACTCTGTACGGCGAGCGGCTCACATAGTCCAGCCCTATCTTGTGGCAGAACTCAACACTTGTCGGCTCAAAGCTTTACCTTAATCTCCTTGTAACCCTTCTTTTTTATGTAACCAAAGAATTCTTCTTCTGTGTTGAACATCTGGCTTACCATGTGCTTCTCAAAAGGGCCGTAGAAATGTTTGGGCATTATAGTCCATACTTCCTTGGTTGTCTCAAATGCATGGTTTATCTCTGTAAGCACTCCTGCTGAGAACACCAGCTCCGGAAGGAAATAAACTATTACCTTGTTCGCCCTGCCTGCAAACCATCTCAAGTCCCTGAGAAAGGTCTGGGCTCCTTCTGCCTCGTCAAAATGCTCGCTAACCTCTATGCTTCTCGGGTTCAAGACTGTGAAGTACTTGCTCAGGTTCGTAACAAAATCATCTATCTTCTTCCTCACCTCGTCCTTTTTTATATGGCTCATTGGAAAGCTTGCATAAACCAGCTCTGCCTCTGGCCTGAACATCAGCTTGAAGAGCACGTCCCTTGACTCATTCCTTGGTATGATGTAGTGGGGCTTGTTGAGGAGCTGGGCCCAGCCATTGGTTATATTAACCTCAATGTTCTGCCAGGCAAGTATCTGCTCGCCAGTCATTGCCTGCTCTTTCCATTGTTCTGACACATTCATCCTCTTCTTGATTTTGTCTGTGTTATCAATAAGGGTTACGAACATGTCGGGGTTTATGTCTTTCAGATATCTCCAGTTAAAGGCATTGGTGAAGTTCCTCTTCCACAAAAAGATTGCATGGCCAGAAATTATTAGGTTCTTGTGCTTCTTCATCTCTCCTTTTAGCTTGTGTATAAGGTTTTTCATTGTCAGAGCCCTGAATTCTTGGTCGATGTTTAGTACGTTCTTGGGTATGAAGGTTGCTCCTAGGTCATCCTTGAGCTCTTTCATTAGCATTTCTCCGAGAGAAATATATTTTACATTGCAGCCATTCTTCTTAGCTATCCTGAGGGTCTCCTCAATGTAGCCTTTCTTATCTGTCTCTGATATCGAGGTCAGGAATACTATCATTTCAGAATTCTCCTAATTTTCTCTGCGGCCCGTGCTTCTTAGCCTTAGTCCAGGTGTCCCAGCTCTGCCTGAAAAAAGGGTATTTCCCAAAGTTCTCTCTTGTGAATTCCATGGTTACAGGGTCAGAAGGATAGCCGCTGCCAAAATCAACATTATACTTTGCTTTGAGCTTCTTAATCTCATTGTCACGGCTAACCTTTGCCAGTATGCTCGCTGCACCGACGATAGTGTACTTGACATCAGCCTTGTGCTCGACCACTAGCTTGGGCTTGTAGTCCAGCTTTTTAAGAATATAATCCTTATAAGCCTCGATATTAGTGCTTGGGCAGTCCAGGATTACCTTTTCAGGCCTTAACTTGTTGATAAGGATTGCAGAATGGTCTGCTTCAAGCCAGTTAAGGTTGGTATCCTCGCTAAGAACCGCAGCATCAATCTCTTCTGGCAGAATCTTTACCATCTCAAAAGTGCACAAGTCCTGGATTGCATGGTAAAGCCTCTCCCTTTGCTCAGGAGTGAGCATCTTAGAATCCTTGACACCCATAGCCTTGAGCTTGAACTCATCCTTTTCCTCACACATAGCAAGAACCATGACCATGGGACCAATCACAGGCCCACGACCAGCCTCCTCAACCCCAGCGACTATCATGAGCGCAAGAAAAACACAGGCTTATTTAAATTTAATGCTAAACCGTGAGGTCGTACATAATCTTCTTGAACTTCTCAGAATTAGGCAGCAACGCAGGCTCCTTCAGCTTGCTCATGGAACTAATCAGAGGTGCATGCTCCAAGCCAATCCTTCCGTAATACAGCGCTTTCAGCCCTATGCTGCCGTGCTCTGCAAGGAACCTTTTTACCTCGTAATAGCCTTTCAGGTAGAGGTGGTCTTTGGTATAAGCCCCTGGCAGTGAAGTTTTTTTCAGCCCTCTCTTAGCCCTGAGAGTGAGCTTCCAGGCAAGGCGGTTGTCAAAATGTTTTCTCAACTCCTCATACACTTCCAGAAACCCTGCTTCCAAGGATAAATTAACAGCGATTACCCTGCCGGCATAGGAGCGCAAGGTGTTAACCTTCAGGCAGTCATTCATCTCCTCGACATTCACAGCCAACCCTTCCTCTGTCATGAGGTAATCAGGCAGTCCTGTCTTGAAAATCCTGTAAGGCTGCTTTTCTCCGTTTGCCCCGCGAAAAACATGAGCACCTATCTCGTGAGCAACTACTCTTTTCAAGAAGCTCACAGGGAACTTGGCATCTTTCTGCACGCAAACCAGCTTTTTTGAGTTAAGGACAGCAGCATTAGCAGCCATTTTTTTAGCCTCAACCCGCCAATCCCTGAGCTTGAACTCGTCAAGCACGTTCCTAAGGGCAGAGCATACCTGCTCAGAGCTAAGGCTGCTCTCCTCTTTAACAGGCTCTTTCTTCAGGATTTG
>DATEYH010000095.1:0-5425 GCA_035256305.1 Candidatus Nanoarchaeia archaeon | reverse complement strand
AGTGAGAGCACTCCCTTGATGAGGTCTAAGAACATCTTTGTTTTCCCACCCTCTTTTTTACAAAAAAGTACATTCTGTTTTCTTGTTTATATACTTTTTTGTTTTGATTGTTCTGATAATGAATGGGCCTGACCGGACTTTCACGAGCTTTTATCATTCAAATCGCGCAGGACTTCCGAAGGAATGTCCTGCCCTCATGGTTTTTCCGAGGTTTTCATCCAATGAAATTGGATGGAACAGCAAATCAAAGATTTGCTTGTTTTAAGCGTAGCGACAAAAAGCTCATTCGAACCGGTGACCTACACCTTTCTCAAAAGCCCTGCTTTTGGACGAGCTGCAGGGCAACTCATGTAAGGGTGTTGTCATAGCTTCTAGCCTTTAATCTTTAAGGTCACTAGACCACAGGCCCATTATTTCTTTATTATTCATAAGTTTTTTAAAAAGTTTTCTAATTCTCCCGAGATTTTGGTGCTTATTATGGGCAAAGCGGAAAATTTAAATATGAATATACATGAAAACCATACTGATATGGATTTTTTATCATCAGACCCTGATGTTCCGCAGGAAAGAATCTTCAGTTTGCTCTTTAAAGAAGATGAGCTTACCTGGCAGACTATAATATATGACCTGGTAAAGAACGAGGGCATGGATCCCTGGGATATTGATATCTCATTGCTGTCTCAGAAATTCTTGGAAATGCTCAAGAAACTCAGGGAGATGGATTTTAGGATCAGCGGCAAAGTAGTGCTTGCATGCGCCATTCTGCTAAAAATAAAATCAAACAAGTTCATAGAAGAGGACATAGTCGCATTGGACAGCCTCATGTCATCTGTTGACGACCCAGGAGAGCTGCTTGATGAGCTGCCTGTTGATGGCGTGCCAAGAAGAGAAAGAGTTCACCCGCCAGGATTAATGCCTAGGACTCCTCAGCCAAGAAAGAGGAAGGTATCTGTTTATGACTTGATCAAGGCGCTTGAGCAAGCCTTGGAAGTTGAAAACAGAAGACCGGTCTATGTCGAGCCCAGGGTAAAGATAAAGGCGCCTGAGAACTTTATAGAAATGGGTGAGCTAATTCAGGATGTTTATGACAAGGTAGAATCTTTTTATGGGCAGCAAGATGATGCTGCAAAAACCAAGCGCTTAACCTTCAGTGAGCTCATACCATCAGATTCAAAAGAGGACAAGGTTTACACCTTCATTCCCCTACTGCATCTTGAGAATCAGCGCAAGGTTGACATGTACCAGGAAATCCACTTCGGAGAGATAGAGATAGAGCTGCTGAAAAACGGAGTTCTTGAGCTTCCCCCTCCTGAAGATCTTAAGCCAGCAGAATAACAAACCTTATAAAATCACGATTTTTTCTCTAGACACAACATGGCAAAAAGGAAAGCTAATGAGGGTGCTGCTGAAAAGATGGAGGAGAGGATGGAGAAGAAGGAAGAAAAACCAGCCAGGAAGGAATCAGAGCAGAACAGGTACGTACAACTACAGATAATCGACCAGCAGGCAAAGCAGCTCCAGCAATACCTCCAGGTGTTTGACCAGCAACTGATGGAGATAAAAAGCGTCACTGACTCTCTGCAGGAGCTCTCAAAGCTAAAGAAAGGCGACAGCATACTTGCCCCTCTTGCAAGCGGGATATTTGTGAAAGCAAGGCTTGAGGACAATAATGAGGTGAGGGTGAATGTTGGCAGCGGCACAGTTGTCACCAAGACAATTGATGAGACTGTCAAGATGCTGGAGGCACAGGAAGCAGAGATTGTGCAGTACAGAAGCGAGACTATGGTTAAGTTAGAGGAGCTGATGAGGCAGGCAGAGGCTCTGCAGGAATAGAACAAAAAATCAAAAAGAGGCCGAATCATGTTCAAGTTTCTTAAGGACAAACTAAAGAAGGCTGTTTCTATTTTCTCGAAGAAGGTAAAGGAAGAGGCAGAAATCAGGAAAGAGGAAAAGGTTGCTGAGGTAAAAGAAGAGGTAAGGGAAACCCTTGAAGAACCAGTTGAAGCTGAGGAAGAAATCAAAGAGGAGGCTAGGGAAGGGCAGACCGAGGAAGAAATCGAGGATGAGATTAAAGAAGTCAAGGAAGAATTTGAAAAGGAAATCGAAGAGGTTGAGAAAGAGAAGACCCCGAAGGAGATTGAAGAGGAGATCAAGGAAGTCAAGGAAGAGTTTGAAGAAGAGATTGCTGAAGTTGAAGAGGAGAAAAAGGAGAAGACTGAGGAAGAGATTGAGGAGGAGATTAAGGGAATAAAGGAAGAATATGAGCAAGAGATTGAGGAGATAAAAGAAGAGGAAGCAGAAGAACCTGAAGAAGCTCCTCAGCTAGAAGAGGCAGAGCTGCCTGAGAAGAAATCATTCTTTAAAAGACTGTTCGGCAAGAAGGAAAAGCTAAAGGAAGAAGAGAAGAAAGAAGAGCCAAAAAAAGAAGAAAAAGAAATTGAGCTGGCCGCAGGCGCAGAGAAAGCAGAGGAGCCTGAAGAAGCCAAAGAGAGAGCGGGCTTCTTTAAGAAAATAAAAGAGACTTTCACCACTGTCAAGCTTTCTGAGGACAAGTTTGAGAAGCTCTTCTGGGAGCTCGAGGTTGTGCTCCTGGAAAACAATGTTGCTGTTGAGGTTATTGACAAGATAAAGGCAGACCTGAAAAAAGACTTGACAACAGGCAAGGTCAGCAGGAAAGGGGTTGAGGAATTAATAGAGGATTCGCTAAGGGATTCTGTTAAGAGCCTGTTCATGGACCAGCGCTTCAACATAATCGAGGAGATAAAAAAGAAAAAGGACAAGCCATATATTATTGCGTTCATAGGAGTGAATGGCAGCGGCAAGACCACAACCATGGCAAAGGTTGCTCATCTCCTCATGAAAAACAACTTATCAGTTGTGTTCGCTGCCAGCGACACCTTCAGGGCAGCAGCAATCCAGCAATTGCAAGAGCATGCAGACAGGCTCGGCATCAAGATGATAAGGCATGATTACGAGTCAGACCCGGCAGCAGTAGCCTTTGATGCTGTAAAGCATGCCAAAGCCAAGGGAATAGATGTTGTGCTCATAGACACAGCAGGCAGGCTGCATTCCAACGACAATCTGATGAACGAGCTCAAAAAGCTTGTAAGGGTTAACAATCCTGACTTAAAGATATTTGTTGGCGAGAGCATCACTGGGAATGATTGCGTTGAGCAGGCAAAGCTCTTCAACCAGGTAGTAGGCATTGACGTCATAATCCTTGCCAAGGCTGATGTGGATGAGAAAGGAGGAGCAGCAGTGAGCGTTAGCTATGTCACAAAAAAACCCATTATATACCTGGGCACAGGGCAGAAGTATGAGGACTTGACAGAATTCAAGCCAGAGATAATAATGAATAACATTGGTTTATAATAATACAAAATTCATAAAGAATACAAAATGAATATGAAATTCATAAAGAAAAGTTAAAAAAGCAAAAATCTTTTTCTAAGCTTCCTAAACCTTCTCAAACACTCCCACTGCATGGCTGCAAGGCTTCTTGTCCCAGCTGCAGCAGTCAATACAGCAGCCCAGATGAACATTACCTGTGTGGTGCCTGCACATAACAACAGAGTTAGTCTCTCCTGTGAATGGAACGCTACAAATTTTGCATGCCGTCATTTTATTCTTCACCCTTTTTTTATTTCATTCATATTTGCTAACTATAATACGGAGTAGGGAGAGCCGGTGTTTTTCTTGCACAAAACCAAGCTTGCAACGGTGATTACAGATTGGTATTGAGAACTTGAAAAATCCTTCTTGCTCTCCCACCCTCCGAAAATGGTTAAGCTCATTTAGTTTTTAAATCTTGTTGTTTGTTTATTTTTTCAGTACTACGAAATCATATTTCCACATTTTTTATAAATAAGCTCGAGTTCTGCTTTCTCATGGCAATATCATTCATGACAGAGCCTTACAAGGATGAGCTAATAATCAGGAGTATGCATCCCCTTGTCAAGGAGTGGTTCTTGGGCAAGTTCAAGGAGTTTGCTCCTTCGCAGAAGTTCGCAATCCTTAATGTGCACAGCCGCATCAATACATTAATCAGCAGCCCCACTGGCAGCGGCAAGACCCTGAGCGCTTTCCTTGCAATAATCAATGAGCTGGTTGGGTTGTCAGAGCACAACCTGCTTGAGGACAAGGTTTATTGCGTTTATATTAGCCCACTCAAAGCCCTGGCTAATGACATCTCGCGCAACCTTCTTGAGCCGCTTGCTGAGATGGAGGCTTTTGCAGGCAAGAAGCTCGGCTTAAGAGTGGCTGTGAGGACAGGGGACACTCCTGCGAGCGCAAAGCAGGGCATGCTGAAAAACCCGCCTCATATCCTTATCACAACTCCTGAGAGCTTTGCAATAATGCTTACAACCATCAAGTTCAGGGAGAAGCTTAAGCAAGTGGAGTGGTGCATTGTTGACGAGATTCATGCCCTGGCAAGCAGCAAGAGAGGAGCCCACCTTTCCCTGAGCCTTGAAAGGCTTCAGAATGAAACCCAGTTCACAAGGATAGGGCTCTCAGCAACAGTCGCTCCGCTGGAAGAGGTGGCCAAGTTCCTTGTGGGATTTGACGTAAAAACTAACAAACCAAGGGATTGCAAGGTTGCTGATGTTAACTTTGTGAAGCAGCTTGACCTAAAAGTTCTTAGCCCTGTTAAGAACCTGATTACTGCTAGCTATGATGAGATAAGCACAGAAACTTACAACCTGATAGACCAGCTAGTCCAGAGCCACAGGACCACGCTTATCTTCACTAACACAAGAAGCGCGACTGAAAGGGTGGTGCATCACCTAAAAGAAAGGTTTCCTAAGCATTACACCAAGATTGAGGATGTAAAAGAGGATAGGTTTGAAGTAAGAGATGATAGATTTGAAGAAAATGCAGAAGATGATGCTAGCATCGGAGGGTACACTAGCTTGATAGGCGCTCACCATGGAAGCCTTAGCAAGGAACACAGGCTGGATGTTGAGGAGAAGCTGAAAAAAGGCGAATTACGAGTGGTCGTCTCATCCACCAGCCTTGAGCTCGGCATTGACATTGGCTATATTGACTTGGTAATACTTCTCGGCAGCCCTAAGAGTGTTGCTCGTGCCCTTCAGAGGATTGGAAGGAGCGGCCACAAGCTTCATGACAAGGCAATGGGCAGGATTATTGTGATGGACCGAGATGACCTTGTGGAGTGCAGCGTTCTGCTCAAGGCTGCTCTTGAGAAAAAGATTGACAAGATAGACATCCCAACCAACTGCCTTGATGTGCTTGCCCAGCAGGTGCTTGGATTGGCTCTTGAAGAGCAAAGGCACCTTGATGACGTCCTCAATATTGTGAGAGGGAGCTATAACTTCCACGACCTAGACAGGACTAGGTTCAAGGAAATAATAAGCTACCTGGCAGGAGAGTATGCAAGCCTTGAGGATAGGAGCGTGTATGGCAA
>DATEYH010000094.1:0-2063 GCA_035256305.1 Candidatus Nanoarchaeia archaeon | reverse complement strand
AAGCCTGTGAAGGTTAATGATGTTTATGTTCAGCCAGTAGGAATTGGAAAGGAAGAGACAAAAAAATTACTCAAGATTTGCTGCACTCATTCCAACCTGCCAGAAGCAATAAGGGTTGCTCACCTAGTGGCGTCTGGGATTGCTGAAGGCCAGAGCAGGGGACGTGCCTAGGGTTAAGAGAATTAGACTGATTATGAGCACATGAAATAGCATCTTCTTTGCAAACTCATTAAAGAACGCTTCTGGAAAGAGCTTTATGAGCAAGTAATAAGAGGGGAAAGAATAGTTGCCTTGAGGAAAAAGTATTTTGTGAAAGGATTCAAAAAAGGCAGGGAAGTTAAGGCTTAGCACAAAGAGTATAGCAAGAACTGCCAATGCGCTTATTGAGCTGTAAACAAGTATTTTCCTGAGATTTGGCTTGAAACCTTTGAGCCTGTTTAACCAAATGATTGCTCCGATTAAGAGGACGAAGCTGACAATTCCAACGACCTTGACAGCACGAATTATGTTTCTGACATCCTCTAAGTGAACCCTTTCCTCAGGCATAAAGATAGCCAATTCCTTTACTTCATTAATTTCAGTAGTTTGGCTAGTTAAGTATTTAATTAAATAGTCAATTGTGTTCTGGACTCCTATTGTTCCTAGCTCGTCGTACTGGCCGTACTTCTTGAATTCCTTGTCATAAAAGCTCCTGTCAAAGAACACCATGAAGAAGCTGGCTGAGAAGATGATTAATACTAATAATATGATAGAGATGATTACTAGAATTTTTTGCTCACGAACCTTTGTCTTAAACATAGTAAAGCTTCCCGCTTCTCTTCTGCTCCTGGTCTTTCTGGCTTCCTGGCTTGTTAATCCTGGGCCTCTTGCTTTCCTCGTCACGTCTGAATGAGAGCTGTGTTGTTGTCAGGAAATTATTCATGCCCTCTTCCATTGTAAAAGGCCCTTTTACTGCTCCATGCAATGCTGGCTTGCCATCAAAGACAATTAGCCGGTCAGAAATCGTGTCAATGAACAAGATGTCGTGGTCAACTATTAAGGCGCTCTTTCCAGTAATGTTTAGCAAAACTCTCACTATCTTGCCAAGCCTCAGCCTTTGCTCAATATCAAGATAAGCAGAGGGCTCGTCCATAAGGATTAAGTCAGAATCCTGGCTAAGGCACTTTGCAATCCAGACACGCTGAAGCTCTCCACCGCTCAACTCTGAAAGCTTTCTCATGAACAATTCTTTTAATTCAAGAGGCCTGACAAGCTGGACTTCATATTTCATGATTGCTTCTTGGATGAAGTTAAGCACTAGCTCATCATTTTGCTCAAGATACTGAGGCTTATAGCTTACGCTCAACCCTTGAAGCTCATGGCCAGGAATATCAGAAAGCTTGGTTGCTTTCTGGACCAGTGGGCTTTGCCCGCTGATTTCTCCTGCAAGTATTCTCACAAAAGTTGTTTTTCCAATCCCGTTCTCCCCAAGAATTCCAACAATATCATTTTTATATATATTCCCAGTGCTTGCTTCTAGCTCAAAGCTGCCAAGCTTTTGCTTAAAAGCCGCCCATTCAGTAAGCAAGTGCATTCTTTTAATATCGATCGGCGGCCTTGCTTCAAAAGCAATAGCATTCTCCCTGAACCTGACATTTTCCTCTTTTAAAAAGCCAGAGAGGTAAGTGTTAATTCCTGCCTTGGCTGCCTTTGGCTGGCTCACAACTCCATAAGCAGAAGGCTTGCCGTACATTAAGTGGACTAAATCTGCCATGTAATCGAGTATGATTAAATCATGCTCAACAACAATAACTCCGGTTTTGTCATCAGCAAGGCTCCTGATAAAGCTGCTAATCTTCAGCCTCTGCTTAACATCAAGGTAGCTGGTTGGCTCATCAAAGAAATAAACATCAGCTCTTTTCAGGACGCAAGCAGCAATAGCTACTTTTTGCAGCTCTCCGCCGCTGATCTTGCTAATGTCATGGTCTAAAAATGCTTTGAGCTCAAGAAGCTCTGCAATCTTGCTTAGTTCCTTCTTTTCATCAACCTTTTTTAACAACTCCTTGACAGTTCCTTTGTACTGC
>DATEYH010000093.1:0-2063 GCA_035256305.1 Candidatus Nanoarchaeia archaeon | reverse complement strand
AAGCCTGTGAAGGTTAATGATGTTTATGTTCAGCCAGTAGGAATTGGAAAGGAAGAGACAAAAAAATTACTCAAGATTTGCTGCACTCATTCCAACCTGCCAGAAGCAATAAGGGTTGCTCACCTAGTGGCGTCTGGGATTTCTGAGGGCCAGAGCAGGGGACGTGCCTAGGGTTAAGAGTATTAAACTGATTATGAGCACATGGAACAGCATCTTCTTTGCAAACTCATTAAAGAACGCCTCTGGAAAGAGCTTTATGAGCAAGTAATAAGAGGGGAAAGAGTAGTTGCCTTGAGGAAAAAGAGCCTTATGAAATGCCTCAAAAAAAGCAGGAAAGTTAAGGCTTAGCACAAAAATAATGATAAGAACTGCTAATGAGCTTATTGAGCCATAAACAAGTATTCTTTTGAGGTTTGGCTTGAAGTTTTTGAGCTTGCTAAGCCAGAAGATTATGCCTGCTAATAGGAAAATACTGACAATCCCAATAACCTTGACAGCGCGGATTATGTTCCTAACATCCTCTAAGTGAGCCCTTTCCTCAGGTAAGAAAATAGCCAATTCTTGAACCGCCTCAATTTCAGTAGTTTGACTAATTAAGTATTTAATTAAATAGTCCACTGTGTTCCTTACGCCAGTTTCTCCTAGCTCATCATACTGGCCGTACTTCTTAAACTCCTTGTCATAAAAGCTCCTGTCAAAGAACACCATGAAAAAGCTGGCAGAGAAGATGATTAATACTAATAATATAATAGAGGTGATTACTAGAATTTTTTGCTCACGAACCTTTATCTTAGACATAGTAAAGCTTCCTGCTCTTCTTCTGCTCCTGGTCTTTCTGGCTGCCTGGCTTGTTAATCCTTGGGCGCTTGCTCTCCTCGTCTCTTCTGAATGTTAGCTGTATGTTCTCTAAGAAATTATTCATGCCTTCCTCCATTGTAAAAGGCCCTTTTACTAATCCATGCACTGCTGGCTTGCCCTCAAACACAATGAGCCTGTCAGAAATCGTGTCAATGAACAAGATGTCGTGGTCAACTATTAAAGCGCTCTTTCCAGTAATGTTTAGCAAAACTCTTACTATCTTGCCTAGTCTCAGCCTTTGCTCAATATCAAGGTAAGCAGAGGGCTCGTCCATAAGGATTAAGTCAGAATCTTGACTAAGGCACTTTGCAATCCAGACACGCTGAAGCTCTCCGCCACTTAGCTCCGAAAGCTTTCTCATGAACAACTCCTTAAGTTCAAGCGGCCTGATTATTTGCACCTCGTACTTCTGGATTGCTTCCTGAAGAAAGGTAAGAACTAATTCATCCTTAGAATCAAGGTACTGAGGCTTATAGCTCACCGCTAAATCTTTTAGCTCATGACCTTTGATATCAGAAAGCTTGGTTGCTTTCTGGATTAGCGGGTTTTGCCCGCTGATTTCTCCTGCGAGCACTCTCACAAAAGTGGTTTTTCCAATGCCATTCTCTCCAAGTATTCCGACGATATCGTTCTTGTAAATCCTGCCACTGCCTGCTTCCAGCTCAAAGCTGCCAAGCTTTTGCTTAAAAGCCGCCCATTCTGTAAGCAATTGCATTCTTTTAATATCAATCGGAGGCCTTGCTTCAAAGGCGATAGCATTCTCTCTGAACCTTATATTCTCCTCTTTCAAGAAGCCTGATAAGTAAGTGTTAATGCCTGCCTTGGCTGCTTTTGGCTGGCTCACAACTCCATAAGCAGAAGGCTTACCATACATCAAGTGTATTAAGTCAGCCATGTAATCGAGAATGATTAAATCGTGCTCAACAACAATAACTCCTGTTTTGTCATCAGCAAGGCCCCTGATAAAGCTGCTAATCTTAAGCCTTTGCTTGACATCAAGGTAGCTGGTTGGCTCATCAAAGAAATAAACATCAGCCTTTTTCAGGACGCAAGCAGCAATAGCCACTTTTTGCAGCTCTCCGCCGCTGATCTTGCTAATGTCATGGTCTAAAAATGCTTTGAGCTCAAGAAGCTCTGCAATCTTGCTTAGTTCCTTCTTTTCATCAACCTTTTTTAACAACTCCTTGACAGTTCCTTTGTACTGC
>DATEYH010000092.1:0-3159 GCA_035256305.1 Candidatus Nanoarchaeia archaeon | reverse complement strand
GCTTCTGCAACATTCCTTGGCATGAAGCTCTTGTAAACAGGAATATCTTGCCTTATTATGGTGTTTGCCTGCTTCTCTATCTCAGCAACCTCGCTGTCGCTTAGGGAATCATAATGAGTGATGTCAAGCCTTGCCTTTTCCAAGGATTTTGAGGCTCCTGCCTGCCAGACATGGTTGCCTAGCAGTTTCCTTGCTACTCCGTTAATGATGTGGGCTGCTGTGTGGTGCTGGGCTAGTTGTAATCTGGTGTCAAAGTCTATCTTTCCAGCTATTTCGTCTCCTATTTCAAAGTCAGGCTTTTGCTTCATGACGTGCACTATGATGTTGCCTTGCTTGAAGACCTCAATCACTTCTGTCTTATTTATGAAGCCTTTGTCGTGGAGCTGGCCTCCGCTTGTAGGGTAGAATGCTGTCCTGTCAAGGACAACGTATTTGTCATCGATAATCTTGTACACCCTGGCTTCAAAGTCAATGTAATCATAGGATTCAAAGTAAAGGGCTTCTGTTGCTGGCAGCTCTTTAAGGTCAAGCTCTATTCCCTTCTTGGTCTGGGTTTTTTGCTCTGATTGCTCATGCCTCTTAGCTACCAGGGCGTAGAAGTTTTCAGGAATGCTGATTGAAATTCCTAGCTTCTTTGCTTCTTCCCTTACCTGCTCAGGGCTTATTCCTTGGCTGTCATAAAGCTCTACCAGCTTGTCAGTGCTTATCTCCTTCTTGCTCTGGAGCAATTGCTTGACCAGTTGCTCTCCTTTCATTTTGCTGTGATAATATTTCTGCTTCTCAACTTCAAGAATCTTCTTGACATCATCCAATCCTTTGAGCAGCTCAGGATAGATTGGTTTCAGGTAATCAGCATGCCATTCGCAAACCTCTGGCAATGAAACATCCCATTTGAACATTTCGATGAAGTCCATTGCCCGCCTGAAGATAACCCTGAGGTTGTAATAGCCTCCGACATTTGATGGCAGTCCTCCGTCGACAAGTGCGAACAATAAAGCTCTTGAGTGCTCTGCTATTGAGTAGAGCGCAGTCATTGGCAATATCTTTTTTCTTAGCTCATCAGCGCTGGTTCCTATTGCACTAGCAATTTCTTCCCATTCCTTGTTAATGTTTTCTGACTCATCAAGGTTAAGCCTTGAGGCGTGCGGAGCAAACTTCTTGTAAAGCTCCTTGTCAAATTCTATTTTTAGCTTTCTCATTAGCTTGTCAATCACTGTTGGGAAAGCAGCATCATACATGGTTAATGCGCCTTGGCTGAACCAAGCCACTCTCTCCATGCCTAAGCCCATGTCAAGCACCTTTATCTTTAATTCCTTGTCACCGCTGTCAGAGTGCTCGAACATCATGTAGACCTGGTTGAACAACTCCACTCCCCTGCTGAAGAACTCCATGCAAGGCCCGTAATTCCCTCCTCCTGCCCAGGACTCCTCGTGAAGAGTTAATTCTGACTTAGGCACTCCGACCTCTTCTGTGACGTACTCGTAAATGTCTGTGAATAATTCTTCCTGATTCCATTCCTCAGGGCTTACAAACACATGCTGGCCTATCATGACAAAGCCTGTGCAATGGCTTCCTGTGACTCCTACATTGTCCACGTCCCCGAATCTTAAGCAGAACTGAGGTATTACAAGCTTTTTTGCAGGAGGGTCTGATTCTCCTGAGATTACGTAAGGCTGGAAAGCAGCTATTGAGGCATTGGTGAAGTCAGTGGTAGGATTCCACCTTGAGATTACGGGGTAGCGGTTAATGGCTTTGTAGCCTCGCTTCACAAAAAAGCGTTTGAAGCCAAGCCAGACGTCTATAAAGCTGAGCTTCCTCTTAACAGGAGCGCCTCTAAAGATATCCACTGTTCCAATGCAAGAAGGGTCTCCACATGTTTTTTGGTCCTTGTGAGTTGTCCAGAAATAAGTGCCGCACTTGCAGTGCTTGCGCATAAAGCCTTCTGCCTTTAGCACGCCAGTAGCATAATACTTGTCAGGCTCCTCGCTAGCAACCTTCTTGAACCTGGCCTTTAGTTCCTTGTCTGTGAGCATATTAGTACATGGTGGGTTTTAAGGTTTATTAAAGCTTTTCATTTAAGCGGCTGCATTGAAGGTTTACAGCAAGCTTTAAATACTCAGAAAGCTAAGAATATCAAAGGCATTCCCTCTCATTATAGGAATAAGATTATGGCAAAGCAAAACATTAGCAAAAAAGGCAAGAAAGTGGCAAGCATTCTCGTACCACTATGCATAGTTCTTTTTATCATCTTCATCTACATATTTATCTTCTCCGCCAACACTACACATGTTGATGTACCAGAGAGATGTAATATGGGTCCTGAATTTCATTGTGAAGAATGGTTTATTAATAGATCAGACGGCATAGTGCTTTTAAAGTTTAGAAGCAACTTAGAGCAAACAATTAGTAATGTCACTATAACTAATGCCAGGCGGGATAAAGAAAACCTCAATCCTCCAGGCATAGGCACTGGCTCTCCACCCGGAGATGGTAATTGTTTTGTATCGTATCATGTAAACGCAAAGACAGGTGAACCGGTTACTTACTTAAATTGGATGAATACAAGCGACTGGGTTCAGGTTGAATGCGATTTTACTAATTCTGGAAAAAAGGCATTTCCTCGCGTAGGAGAGAGGATGATAGTTAATATGGAATTAACGTATGTTGTTGAAGGAGAGTCTTGGGCAAGGCCTTTATCAGTTGAAATCTACTCTGCTGTGATACCATAACTTCCTTCTATCCTGAACCTTACAGCAACTTTTTTAAATAGATGATTTATCCTTTCTGCTCATGGGAAGGCGTGAGAGGAAGTCGGAGAAGACCAAGCAGGTGCTTATAGGAGTTGCCTTGGCATTTTTAATGATAGCATCAGGATTCGGAGTGTTTCTTGGCACCCAGAGCAATGAGATGAAGTACGGCAAGTACAGGTTTGAGTACAACACCTACTACCCTAATGAGAGGCTTGTTCTAAGATTGGACAAGAATACAGAGCTTCCCTTCTATTACCTGCCCCAGGAAGTTGAGTTCATAAACCTGAGCAGCGTTGTGACTAACAAGGTAAAGGAGGCTGTCTTTGTAATTACGAGTTTTGACCCTCAAGGCAGGAGTTTGCAGGAGATTGCTCTTGTCAATTACTACTTTTCAACCTATCTTAAGGAT
>DATEYH010000091.1:0-2530 GCA_035256305.1 Candidatus Nanoarchaeia archaeon | reverse complement strand
CTATTTCCAGAAAGGCTTTAGCTGCCAGTGCAGCTTTGAAACCTGCTCAAAGCTTTACCCTGATGGATTGTGCGTTCCTTTCCCGAACTTTTGCCCAGGAGCAAGCTATTGCTGTATGCCAGCATGCACTTCCTCCCAGATAAGGAGCTTAACTGATGGCAAGTGCTACTCTAAATGCTTAGAGTTAGAGTGTTTGAAAACCAGCAAGAGCTGCGCATGCGGCACAGAAGACGGTGGCTATGAAATTATTGAGAGCAGCAAATTTTGCTGCCCTGACACCAAGCAAGAATATGATAATCAGGAAGAATGCAAGCAGGCTTGCACCACAACAACGACCACCGCCAGTTGATTATTATTCAAACCTTACTTTAAGAAAGCTTTATATACTCTTATTAACAGAGATGAATTTAAGATGAGCATGAGCAATAAAAAAAGAGGTCGTCTTATAATGATTGCTGTATGCTTGGCTCTTCTAATAATCATATCCGCCTGCGACCGAGTGTACCGAGACAATCAAAACCAATGGGATTTTGAGAATAACATTTATTACCAGGGCTTTAGGGGCGTGGAGATGGCTATTACGTATAATATGCCTCCCTACAAGCTATATTATTATGGAGACGCCTATGAGAACCCTATTGATGTAAACGTTGAGGTGGCTAATGTAGGCTCTTCATGGTCCAGGGGCGCATTATTCCTTTCTGGCTATGACCCCACCATGATGGAGTTCATTGGCATAAACCCAGGCAGGACAACAGGACGGGCTTGCATACTGGACATAGGCAACATCGGCTTCGGAGAGTTTGGAGGCACCTTGAGGTGTGAGGACTTTTTCCTTGGAATCGGGGATTCGGGAACCTTTGAAGTAGGAATCAAGGATCTTTTTGGCTCAAGCGGGCCTTATTCTGGCAAGCTGGACCTTGCAAAATTATTCGGAGGAATTGATTTGTGGTACAAGCAGACACAAGGAGACCAGAAAAGGTTCAGCGTAGGCTTTGATAATCCTGGCATTGACATAGAATATGCTAATCACGGCAGATTGCTGATTGCATTGTTCCAGGGACTTGATTTCTCAAGAAACTTTGGCATGGAATACTTCCTTGAGGGAGATACTTACGAGTTCCCTGGTGGAGGAATGGATTATATCAATTTTGATGGCAATATTGTGACTTGGCCTCCCGGGCTGGATTATTCTACACAGAAGTTCCTGGTCACTAATTGTTATTTATACGCAACTTATGCTGCCCCGCTAGTTTGCATTGACCCGGTTCCTTATTCAGAAGACAGAAAAGTGTGTATTCCTAGAAAATTCACAGGCACCAAAGGCCAGGGCGCACCCGTAGCTGTAACTTACATCTACCAGGAGAACACTCCGAGGCAAGCCATGTTTGAAATCCACATCAAGAACGTGGGCGGAGGAGATGTTTATGACCCTGGAAAGCTTGAGATGTGCAGCCCTTACTTTCCTGGGCGCGTAACCAATGAGGACAAGAACATCGTGTATGTTGGGGATGTGAGGGTTTCTGGCGATTTGCAGAGGCTTGACTGCACGCCTTTTGACTACGTAAGGCTTGACCCCCGGACAGGGGAAGGGGTTGTGACTTGCTCTTATGATATTCCATTTTCAGGCTTAAGGTCTGCCTACCAGTCTCCATTGGTAGTGGAGTTGTGGTATGGCTATTCCAAGACCGTTGAAAAAACAGTTTTGATTAAAAGGGCAATATAATCAAGATAGCTTCGGATGAATGAAGAAGGATAAATAAAGATAAATAATCGTAAAAAATAAATATTAACATATAACTATATTGAATATAAAAACATAAACACTACAATATTGGATAATCAGAGAATTGGAGGTTTGATGGAAATGAAAAAGAATAACTTGTTTTTGGCTGCATTAGTAACAATAACAGCGCTATTCCTTTTGACAGGCTGTGATGGAAATACAAACCGAGTTGAGCCGCTTAGGTTTATTGGCGGAACAGTGGGGCTTAACCCTTACCTTATTGAGGGCATGCCTCCTCCTGCTATTAACGATGCAGGCACTTTCCCTTTTGGAGTTGGACTTATGATAGAAAATCAGGGTGAGGCTGATGTTGGACCTGGAACAGACAATCCATTTGTGCTTGTAAGGCTTGAGGGCATTAACCCTGTCCAGTTCGGCGTAACTGATGAAAATGTAAGGCAGGTACTGGCTAGCCCTCTCAGAAGCGCCAAAAGGAACTTTGACGGTACCATCTTCCCTGGCGAGATAACTGCAGTTACTTTTGAGCCGCTGAATTATAAGCCAGACATTCATGGCAACTCCCAGTTTACTATAAGAGCAGATGTTTGCTATGACTATGAGACCATTGCAACAGCCACTGTCTGCATAAAGGATGATGTGCTTGAGAACATTCAGGATACCAGCATTTGCAGCCTGACAGGAGAGAAATATCCTCAGAACAGCGGAGGCCCATTGCATGTTTCAAGCGTGGTTGAGAACCCGATGTCCCAGAACAAGATACAGATTAACTTTGTGATTGAGCAC
>DATEYH010000090.1:0-10494 GCA_035256305.1 Candidatus Nanoarchaeia archaeon | reverse complement strand
GTTGGCGCACTCAAGCGTGCCTATTACTCCCTCAACGTAAGGTTTGAAAAGCTTAAGTTCGGCCTCATCAAGAGTTCCGAGATTCAGCCACTGTTTTTTCCCAGTTATTTCATAAATGCCTTTTATAATAAACAAGAGCTCTTGATTTGAAAAAGAATCATAGCCTCCTGACAAAAACTCAATTTCCCAGCCACATGCCTTAGAGATTATTGCCTCTGCAAATATAGAGGCAAATGATCGCCTTGCTTTTGTCGGCTCTCTTATCTTGTCCTTTTGAGTAGACATGTAGCAGAAAGCGCAGTCAGCCTTGCTGCAGTACCAGCTAAGGAAGATCGCTCTTTCAAAGCAACTAGTTATTAAATCCATAAAAAACAAGAAACCAGTTTAGTTTAAAAGTTTTTAGCCTTTTAATTCAGACAAAAGCTCGATAAGGCTTGCAGCGCTCCAGGCCTGGCTAAGGCAGCCTTCGCTTTTCATGTGTTTTGCACTACTTACTTCTGCGCAGCATCCTATAAATCCTGAGAAGAACATCTCTTCCTTGCTGGCTTCAACTATCCTCCTGATTTGTTTTGCGTAGTAAGCCTTGTCAAGCCTGTGCATGGCAAGGGCGGCGTAATTATTGATATAATACCATGAATCTCCGTTGTGGTAGCTCTGGTTGTTCTCGCCTGTGTATTCTGGTTTGAATAAGGGATTGGTGTGATTAATTGTTGTCAGGCCGCCCCAATCGAGCCACAGGGCTTTTAGGGTGGTGTCAAAAACCTGCTTCCATTCCTTGCTTGTCAAGAGTTCTGGATAGATGTAGTATGCCAGAAAAACATTGGGCCTCATGGTGTCTTCTGTTGCATTTCCACACACACTGTCGCAGATGTTTCCTTTCTTGAAGAATTCTTTGCGCACAAGACCTCGGTATTCTTTCTCAAAATTCTTAAATAATTGTTTGGATTTGGTTAGGTTCGCAAGCTGGTTGTGCAGGCTGATCATTGAGAGGAATAATGCCTGAATTTCTATGCACGCGCCATTCCTAGCAGCTGGGGCTGTGTCCATCCAGCTCTCCTGGTTATTGTTAACCACCAAGCCATTAACAAAATGATAATGTGCTAGCCCGTGTATTGCTTTTTCCAATCCTCTTTTGATAACGATAAGGTCAGCCACTGATAAGTACTCGTTAAGAAGCTTTTTAGAAACCAATAATTCGAGGTATTCTTTTAGCCTAAAAAAGAGCCATCCTGTAGCATCAAGGCTCTTAACATCTTCCTTGTTCCCTGGGAACCTGCTGGGAATCAGGCCTTCCTCTGAGATGTTTTTTAGATGTTTGAGCATTATGTTTTTCACCAGGTAATATTTCTCTTTAAGCATTAATGCTTTTAGGCTTATGAGCTCGTCCCTTGCCCATAACTGGTAAAACCATGGCAGGCCAGCAATAATGCCCACGCTTCTCTCCTCTTTTTCAATGCTTATGATCAGCTCGTCAAGGGCTTTCAGGGCTGTGTTGACTGCTAAGTCCTTGCTGGTAAAGGTGTGCATGCAGTACTTTTGAAAAGAATTAGCCAGGTGCTCTGCGTTCCCATAAATCTTTTCAGCATGCTCCAGGGCTTTTTCCTTGCTCTCTCCAAATGAGAATACCAGTTTTATGTTGTGATCAACATTAATGCTAAGAGCCTTGTATGTATAAAACTCTGATTTTGAGCCGCGGCGAGCGTCATAGGGATAAATCTTTTTAACCCATTCATTGATAAGCCGGTAGTCATTCGCTCCTTTTATTACAAGAAACCTGGTTTTCTCAAGAGCTGACCGCGCGTTATCTGTGTATTTGTCGTATCTTATAATAATAGCGTCTCCTTCCTTGGCTATGGTGTAAATCCTTCCCCACTCAGGATATTCAAAAATGCCTCTGAAATCAAGCTCAAGAACAAGCTCACCAGTATAGTTCTTGACAGAATAGCTCAAGGAGTTATTAAAGAGGTTAAAGCTTTCCTCTGCTCCTCCATGATAAATCCTCTCAAAATTGTAGAAGTTGTTCTTAAGAATAACCACCTCTCCCTTCAGCCTAATATCTTCAATAGTCTTAAAAAGCTCCCATGTATCATGATCAAGAAAGAACAAGCCTTGGGTGTGAGTGAAGTTTTTTTCACCTAATGATAAATAGTTTCCTTTTTTATTGGTTATGAGGAAGGCGGCTTCCTTTTCAACGTGCTCATCAATTCTCCGCTCATTAAAAGCATGTATGATGTGCAAGAATCCTCCACCCCTTTATGCTCTCTTTTATCTCTTTGCTCTTTTTTATCGCTATTCTATTTATCGCTATTCTCTTTCTATGCCTATCTTCTTTTTTTACGCCCTTCTTTGCGCCCTTGTTTTTTAGGATTGAATGATTTGAACTTCTCGGTTATAATGACTGAATGGTCGCCCACGTAAAGCTTTTTCAAGTGCCCTGTTATCTCTGCATCAGAGCCGATTATTGAATCCTCAATGCTGGAATCAGTTATCCTGGTCCTCTCCTCAATAATGCTGTCCTTTACAACGCTGTTTGTAATCTCAACATCTTTTGCAATTGTTACATAAGGTCCTACCACAGAATCTTTTATCTTCGCCCCTTCAGCAATATTAACAGGCATGTTGATAACGCTGTTCTCAGTATTAACCACTCGCGTGTAGCCTTTGTCCAAGAAAGTCCTGTTAGTCTCAAGAAGGGTTTCTGGCTTTCCAAAATCATACCATCCCTTTACCTCTGGGCAGAGTATCTTGGCTCCTTGCCTCACCATGTAATCAAAGGCATCTGTAAGGAAGTACTCGCCCTTGAGGGTGATTTTATTGTCAAACACATATTTTATGCCTTTAAACAGGAGCTTGTAATCTTTTATATAATACAAGCCTATGTTGGCTAGCTTTGATATTGGCTGACTTGGCTTTTCCACGATTTTCTGCAAATAGCCTTGATTGTCAAGCACGCAAACTCCAAAGCGCTGGTAATCCTCGACATGCTTGGTCCATATTATGCCTGCCTCATCCTTCTGGAGCTTGTTAATAATGCTTAGGTCGGTTTCAAATATTGTGTCAACAAAGATTATGAGCACTGGCTCGTTAATGTATTTCTCAGTAAGCCTTATTGCGCCTGCCGTTCCATTAAGCTCTCTCTGCTCAATAAACCTTGTCCTGAAGGAATAGTTCTGCCTGATGAAATCCTCAATCCTCTCCTTAAGGTGGCCTGTAATGAATATCACTTCAGAAACATCCATCTTCTTCAGCTCGTCAAGAATATAGCACATGCCTGGCTTGCCAGCAATCAAGAGCATGGGCTTTGGCTTGGTATGAGTGAGAGGCCTTAGCCTGGTGCCTGCGCCTGCAAGTGGAATTATAACCTTCAAAAATCTCACCTTGTTATGCTTGCTCTAAGAAAAAACATATACTCTGAAGAAGTTTATAAAAGTTATGATAATAATGTAGAATGATGTGCTTTGGCGCTGCCCTCAAAAAATTTAAAACACAAACTTTTTATAAGAGAAAACAAAAGTTGGGGTTATGCCGTCTATTATTGACTTGCCAAGCATTGTTGCTGGCTTAAAAGAGGGTGAGAAAGAGTTGTTAAGCCGTTTCTTTAGTGTTCAGGAAAGCATTGGCAAGCTGGTTCTGCCTGCAGAGATGAAGCCCTGGGCTGAGAAGAACTTCGGCAACTCTGCTGATGTTGAGAGCCAGAGGATTATCAAGGTATTTAACAAGCTAACATTTGAAACAGCATTATTTAATGAGCTCAGGGCAAAGAGGCCGATTGAAGCCATAAGTGATGAGGATTCTGAGAAAGCGATTAGCAATAGCCTTGGCGACCCTTTTTGCAAGCCGCTCACAACTACCCCAGCAGATAGCTTTGGCAGGGTTAAAGGCAGGCATTGTATTACTGCTAGCAATGTTGCCAAGTATGACGGGCTTCATGGCTTGGTGATTTTTAAGGAGCACAACCCTCTCAGGTTTTCTGAGAAAGAGCTCCAAGACTATTTTAACACAGCGCTCAAGTGGTTTGACAAAGCTAATAAGAGCAACAGGAACGCTGCTTATCCTTTCCTGCTCTGGAACTGCTTGTGGCGATCAGGAGCAAGCATCATCCATGGGCATATGCAGCTAGCGCTTGGCGAGGGCTCTCATTATGCAGAAGCAGAGTATTATAACAGGTTAAGAAAAGAATATTTTGCAAAGTTCAATAGTGATTATTTTGCTGACTTGTTCAAGGTTCACCAACTAATTGGGCTTGGGTTTGAAAATAAAAAAATAAGCGTGTTTACCAACATAACCCCTAGGAAGGATAAAGAAGTAACCATAATGTCAGAAAGGCTTGATAAGAGGTTTGTGAGCATCCTCTATAAAATACTTAACTGCTTAATAAAAGATTTAGGAGTGATGAGCTTTAACCTGGGAGTAATATTGCCGCCGCTTGGCAAAGAGGCTAGTGATAAGGCTGGTGCTGATTGGAAAGGCTTTCCTGTGATTACAAGGATTGTGAGCAGAGGCTCTCTTAGCAACAAAACCTCTGATATTGGCGGAGTAGAGCTCTACGCCAGGAGCAATGTCATTGAGACAGATCCTCACAAGGTGTTTGAGAAAGTAAAGAGCTACTTCTGACCTAGTTTTAGCGTTCAAACGCCCTGTTATGCGCTACTATGTAGAACTTGACAAAGTGCTTCCAGTCAGCAAGGTTTGAGAGATATTTTGCATTTATCTTGTTCTGCACTCTCTCTGCATGGTCGAGCATTATGTACTTATACATGATGTCTGCAAGGTCTTGTATTTGCTGCTCATTTGTGCGCGCGTATCTTTTTAAAATATATAAGCCAGAGTGCTCTTTGAGCAGCTTGTTCTCTATGAACCTTCCGAATCCAGACAGGTCACTTGTTAATGAGGCTATTCCCATGGCTGCTGCTTCAAGAGGGGTGTAGCCCCAGGGCTCGTAATAAGATGGGAATAAGCCCAGGTGGCATCCTGCCATTGCATCATAAGCTGATAAGTTAAGCAAGCCGTCATTTCCTGAAAGATAGACCGGATAAACCAGTACTTTTACGTGGTCGTCTGACTTATTGTCAAGGCCTTCTGCAGCCAATCCTTTAATAAGAGGGTCATCATCCTCTTTCTCAATGTTGTGAGTCAGAATTGTTGGGTTGCCTGTTCTCTGGAATGAAAGTATGTTAGTTCTTAGCTCTCTCATAAAGTCTTTCTCAAAGAAGCTCTCGTCTGCAGTGAGCTTTCTGGAGATGAAGTCAGTGACTATTTGTTGGAGAATCTGGTTGGATTTTGTATCAACCAGGCTTCTTATGTGCCTGTAGTAGTTTTTGTTCTCAAGCAGCTCAACTTTTACTCCGAAGGTTCTCATAGGCACCCAGAAGAAAACAGCAACTGTCCTTGGATTATTCTCCTGTTTTAGCCTCTGGTTAAGGATGCCCAAAGCCTTCACAAGAATGTCCATCCCCTTGTTAGAGAACTCGTACCTGCTAGCAAAGAAGAATATAAGAGTGTTTTTTAAATCAAAGGTGTAGTAGGGAAAGAAGTGATAAGTAAGGAATTCCTTTATTACTCCTTTGCACGTGACGTGCTTTATAGAAGTCTCCTCTATGGTTGGGAATTTCTCAACGTCTATGCCATTAAGGACAAGCACCTCTGCTTTTCTTCCGAGTATCTTTTCTGCTTCAATGCTGGTTATCTCGCTTACGGTTGTGAATATGTCTGTTTTCTGAGCGCAAGCCACCTCGGTGGTGTGCTTTGCCAGGACATTGAACTCCTTTGCTTTTTGCATAGGGTCAAACCTTCCTAGCTGGCCGTAGAGGTCAAACCCATTTCCGGCAAGGGTTCTGCCCAGCATGGTTGCGTGGGTTGTAAAAACTGTTTTTATATGAGAGTTCTGAAGCTTAAGGTAAAGAAGGGCTACGCCGCTAAGCCATTCGTGGAAGTGGGCAATTATCTTCATCTTGTTAAGCGAGGCCCCTATTTTTTCCAGTAAGATTCCTGCGCACCAAGACCAGATGACTGGCTCGTCAAAGTCATAGGAAGCGAACAATGAATCAACCTTGAAAGCCTCCCATAACTTAGCTTTAATAGAATTTTTTTGGGCAAAGAAGCTCTGAGACTCAAGAAGTATGACCTTTGGCTCCCCCCTTATCTCCCAGGAGCCGTAATGGCAGATTATTCCAAGGCTCTCTAACTCCAGGAAGATTCCTTTTAGGAATTCTGGCGCTTCCATTTGCTGAAGCTCAACATCAGCGTTATCCTTGAAGTAAGGGCCAATAAGGAAATAGTTCGTGTAATACTCGAGCATATAAGGAGCTTTGGTTTTGATAACTGTGTTTATTCCTCCTGCCTTATTGCATACTTCCCAGGAGACTTCAAAAACATAATCAGCTGCGGCCTTTATCATCGCTATCTAAACCCCTTTTTCTAAATCTTTTTCCTAGCCTATTTTCTTAATCTTTTTTCCTAGTCTTTTTTCATTACCTCTTGTTCCTGCTCTAAAAATTCAAGCTTAGGGCTTTAGGAAGTCAAATTGATTATGACGCCAAGCATTATCAGGCCAAAAATAAGCCCCAGAACAAACCCATAAATAAATTCTTTAACAACAAAATTGTGGTGTAGCTCGGTTCTGGATTTTACCCAGCCCATTATCCTCTTCTCTTCATCCCTCAACGCCTCCCTTGCATCTTCCACAATGGTTTTGAGCTCGCTCTCTGACAAAATACTCTCCTTCTTCGGATGGGTTTCTTCCTCCTCGATTGGCGGGAGAATCTTCTTATGCTCAGGCCTTGGCGGCGGTATAGGAGGAAGAATCCTCTTTTCTTCAGTTGCGTGTAAGCTAATCTTCTTATGCTCAGGAACAACTGGTTTGTGCTCAGGTGCAGCTAACTCGTGCTCAGGAACAACTAATTTATGCTCAGGAACAGCCAGCTCCTGCTCAGCCAACTCTGCTTTCTCTTTAGGCAGGATTACTTTCTCTACTGCTTCGCTTGTCTTCTCAACCTTTTCATGATGAGCAGCTGGGCGGCGAACATGCTTCGATTTCTTCTTCTCAAAGTATTGCTCTATCAGGATAAGAGAGCCTTCCTTGTCAGCGACTTCCCTGAGGTTCTTGGCAAGCTCTTTCTCCCCAAAAACTCCCTCAACCCAGTTGGCAAAGTCGTTCTTGTCATAATTAACATGGTGCCTGAACTCTGCATCGTCCATGCTCTCAAAAGCTGTTTTCAACTCCTCAATGCTTGCAGCTTTTCTTCCATGCGCAAAGTAGAACCATTTATCTGGCGGTATCGGGGGGGTTTCCTGGTTTTCCGATACATTTTTTTCTTGATCTTCATTCAAACTAACCACCTCTTTTTGTGTTGTATATGAATTAATTGGATAATTAATCAAAAAAAATTTACCACAGCTTGTGTGTGATGTGCTTGTAAAGCACAAGCTGGATGTGCTTCTTATCTTTGATTCCTGCTAGCTTCTCTGCCAGCTCTATTTCATTGAAGATGTCCTTAATCCATGTTGCAAAGTCATTCTTCTCAGCTGTAACATGGTAGTTAAAGACCTGGTCTTCAAGCTCTTCCATTACATCAGCCAGCTCCTTTATGTTCTTCACAGTCTTGCCATTGCAGAGTATGAAGTAATGCTCTTGTGGCGCATCCCTTTTTACGCCGGATTTTAGCTCTGGCAGAACAGCCAAGGCCGGCTCTGTCCCGGAGTCGCTTAATTTATTCTTATACTTGGGTGGTCTCCCTCTTTTTCTTTTCACTTTCTGCATTTTACGATACCTAGGCATGTGCCCAATCTCACCTCATTTTTTATTTCTTTATCACAGGATTAACATTTTTATCAGGAGGAATGCTTCGCAGGGCAAAGCTTAAATCTGCGAGGCTATCGCTTGGATGATCACTAAAAAAATTATGAACAAAGGAGGCACCTCCTGACTTGGAGTAAGCATCACATACTGCTGCAGCTTTGCTTTTCTTATTAAGCTCTCTCAGCCTTATCACTATGTCATTAAGCACGTTCATGAAAGTGATAAACCCTTCGTAAGGGGTGTCGTAAGGGTTGAAGTATTTGTGAACATCCCCATCGCTGAACCATTTGATGCACATATAGTAGAAGTGGTCGCTGGTGGTGAGCTTTCTCCAATCATCAATAAGCTTTTTGTCATCTGCCTGTTTAACCATCCTGCCAATCTTGTAGAGCTCATTGGCAGCAGCATTCTGGAGCTGGTTGCCGAGCCAGGCGCTTAGGTCACGCTCAATATCTGCCCAGGACATGAAATTGTGGATGTCGAGCTCTGCAACAGGCGAGTATTTCTCAGCAGCCTCACTAACAGTAACAAAGTTGTTATCAGGATGCTTAAGGATCTCTGCTGGCAGGCTTTCCAGGAACTTGAAAATACCTGTATCCTCCCATTGGTGCTCTCCAAAAGTCTCATAATCCATGAACAGGTTGACTACATAGCCATTGCCATTGGTAGCTGAAATCCACTTGGCATACTTGTCGACAGTCAGAGGATGTTCTACCCATCCCTTGTTGCTGAACCTGAAAGCCACGTCATCGCTTAGCCTGTAGTTTTTTAGCAAGAGCCTCATTTTTTCAGCGGTTTTAGGAGTGTAGATGAAGTTTGGGCTTCTCCAGCCTAGGATGTAGTCTGCTCCTTCTGCAAGGATTACTTTATAGCCAAGCCCTTGCACAAAATTAGCAAGCTCATTATTGTAAATCAGCTCTGTATTCCTAAAGGCTTTTGCTTCCTGGCCAAAGAGGTCCTTGATTTTTTGCCTATGCATCATCACCTGCTCCTTGAACTCCTCCTTGTCAAACAAGAAAGCCAATGAGTGGTAATAGGTTTCATTAAGGAACTCGACACAGCCAGTCCTGGCAAGCTCTCTGAAGGAATAAAGCACTTCTGGAGCATACTTCTCAAACTGCTCAAGAGCCACTCCTGAGATTGAGAAACTGACCTTAAACTTGCCTTTGTGCTTCTTAATAAGGCTAAGGAGTATCCTGTTAGTTGGGAGGTAACACTTGTTTGCTACCTTTTCTATTATGGCCTTGTTCTTGTATTCATCAAAGTAATCTGAGTTATTGCCTATGTCAAACACAGAGTATTTCCTCAGCCTCATTGGCTGGTGAACCTGGAAATAAAAGCATACTGAAACCATTTTCTAGCCTAACCCCCTTTACCCTCCTCGCCCTCTTTTACTTTCTTTATTCTCCTCATCTCATTTATCCTCCCTGCCTCATTCTTAAAAGCTCGTTATAAACATCTATGCACTGCCTTGCTGGCTTATCCCAGGTAAGGCTTCTGACCTCTACTACTCCGTGCTGTTTTAACTCATTATGCAAAGTCCTGTAATAAAGCAAGGCAATTATCTTGTTAGCAATATCATTAATATCCCAGAAATCCACTTTGAGAACATGATTAAGCACTTCTGCCACTCCTGACTGCTTGGAGATTATTACAGGGGTCTCCTGTGACATGGCTTCTAATGGGACTATGCCAAAAGGCTCAGAAACAGAAGGCATAACAAACACATCTGCTATCTTGTTGAGCTTTGCCACCTCTTCCCTGTTAACAAAGCCTGGGAAGATAAACTTGTCTGCTATGCCCAGCTCTGCCACGCGCTCTATCATCCTTGGAAGCATGTCACCTGCGCCAGCCATTATGAACTTCACATTAGGCTCTGTCTCAAGCACCTTTCTGGCTGCCTCCACAAAGTAATCAGGCCCTTTTTGCAGGGTTATCCTGCCAATAAAAAGCACTATCTTATCTGTTTCTTTTATCTTGCTGGCATCATGCTCAACATCTGTAACTGGCTCTGCAGCATTATGCACCACTCTTATCTTCCACTCAGGCACACCATAATCCCTGATAAGCCTTTGTTTTATGAAATTGCTTACAGCAATAATCAGGTCTGCTGCATACATACCCTCTTTTTCCATGTCATAAACCCTCTGGTTCACGCTCAAGCCTCCTGACTTGTCAAACTCTGTTATGTGCACATGCACTACCAAGGGCTTGCCTGTGGCTCTCTTGGCTTCTACAGCTGCTGGGAAGGTCCAATGGTCATGGGCATGTATCACATCAAACTCCTCTTGTAAAGCTATCATGCGCACTTTCCTGGCAAACAAATAGGCTTCCTGGAACACATTAGGCCCGTAAAGGGATTTGGCTCTTTCTGATGCTGAAAGGCCTGCCAGGTATTTTCTGAACTCATCATCATAGCCCTCTGGTGTTGTGTAAGCTCCTAGGAGGGTTGGCAATTCCTTGAGCTGGAACCTTAGTTTAGGGAAAAGGTGGTCTGCTATCAGTAACTTCATGTAATCGCTACGTATCATCCTTGGGCCAAAGGGCATTACATAGGTAACTTCTGTTCCTTGCTCACATAATGCCTTGGTTAGGTTATAGCAAACCATTCCCACGCCTCCTGCAAAAAAAGGAGGCAATTCCCATCCTAACATTAATACTTTCAACTTAATTCCTCACCCCTTATTCTTCCCAGG
>DATEYH010000089.1:0-6842 GCA_035256305.1 Candidatus Nanoarchaeia archaeon | reverse complement strand
CGCGAGAGAATGGTCTCCTTGAAGCACCTGGCTTCAATAAAGCATTTCTTCAGGAACAACCAGGCCATAAGGATTTATTTTGCAATCTTCCTGGGCGTATACCTAACTTACATGTTCTATTCATTCATCCTCCCCCAGCTCGGCTTTAACACCTTTGACATCTTGAAAGAGCAATTATTCGTTGACCCATCGTTAAGAGGCAGGGCTTTTGACATATCCACCTTCTTCAGCATACTTGCTAATAACTGGTGGGTGTTGCTAGCCTGCTTCCTCATAGCCATATTGATAGGTGATGGGGCCATCTTCTTTGTTGCCTGGAACGCTAGCAGTTGGGGGGCCTTGTTCGGCTATCGCGCGCTAACAGCAGGCTGGTATGCTGGAGTAAACCCTTGGGGGTACCTTTTTCTGCTCTTCATCATAACCTTTCCTCATGTTATCCTTGAAGGCGGGGCTTATATTCTTGCATCAATCTCAGGCAGCATAGTGTCTGACGAGATTATCAAGAAGAAAAATGATGTCAGGAACTTCATTGTTTATTTTATCTTCGGAGTTATAATGATAGTCTTCATCAGGGCGCTGTTGCGGTACGGACTACGCATCACTGATCCTGTTGTCTTCAGTATAGTAGCCCTTTTCTTCATCCTTGCGCTGGTGTACGTGATGATGAGGCTTTTCAAGCAGCCAAGGCTGCAAAAGGTTTTCAGGAACAACTACACCCTGTTCGTAATAGCCATCCTTATCTTCATCATAGGAGCAATTGTAGAAACCATTGTGCTTAACAATTCCACCGTCCTGAACCAGATTTACAGCTTTAGCATGCTTTTTTAGCTGATTTTTCAGATAGATTTTTATACTAACAAATCAAAAATTGCAGATAAGAATATTTTATTCATCAAAAGAGGAGGGTTGAAGAGGATGGCAAAAGAAAAAACTAACTATGTTCTTGCATTAATAGCGATTGTGGCAATCGTGGCGATAGTCGGACTGACATTCTTTTTCACGGGTGCAGGGGCAAACGTAGCTCTCACGCCTACAAGCAGCGATTTAACAGTAGAGCAACAAAATGTGCTGGGAGAAGCTTCCAAAAAGCCAATTACTGGCTGTACAGACACTGACGGAGGGCAAAACTATGGTGTGAGCGGCTATGTTATTTACAATGGAGTTAATTATTATGATTTTTGCTCTGGCAACCAGCTCAACGAGAGGTACTGCTATGTTAATAGCAAGAGAAAGTTGGTGATGGGCACACAGGCATATGCCTGCCCAGATAGTTGCCTAGACGGAGCCTGTATTGACACAAGCTATTGCGGTAATGGAATCCTAGAGCAGGGTGAAGAATGCGATGATGGCAACAACATCAACGGAGATGGATGTGACCAATATTGTAACTTAGAAAGCAACTGGTGCAATGACACTGACGGAGGAATTAATCCTTTAGTGAAAGGAACAGTTATTATTAGTAACGGTTCTCAGCAAACTGACGTGTGTAGGAATACAAAGGATTTATTTGAATTTTTCTGTAATCATATCAATGGAATCGAAGCAACAATTATAGACTGCAACTACACATACGGAATATCTTGCTCAAATGGAGCATGCATTTAGAACATAATATTCTTTTTCTTTTTGATTTTATTTTAGCAAAAGTACATCCAGCACTATAAAAACAACAAGCAATAATATATCAACCAGCCCCGTTGTCCTAAATCTTCCTCTCATCCTTTTTTTGTTAGGCCAGAAAAAAGCCACTCCCTTGGGTGTTAGGCTGTCAAGCAGCAGGTGAGACAGGTAGCCTGCTGCAAATGCAAGGAAATAATAGATGCTCTTTGTTATCGAGAAAACCACGATGCTAAACCCTGTCATGAAAATTATGCTGTGAACCATGCCCCTATGCTTGAAGAACAGGCTTGTGAGCTTGAACCTCTTGCCTATGAAAGAGGTGCCGCTGTCAATGTCAGGCAGCAAGCTTCCTAATAATATTATTGCAACAAAAACATAAGAATTAACAGGGAGGACCGCATTTTTCACTATCATCAAACTTAGGAATAGCGCGAAAGCCAGGTGCGTTAAAAACATCATCTTAAGAAAAAGCTTATTGGCTGCTTATTATAACTGTTTTGCTTCTCTGATTGTTAGAAGGATTATCATCATCAAGCTTGGATGTGGAATCAGCAGTGGCTATTATCTTCAAAGGCCCTTCCTTTGTGACCATGGCTATGTCAAAGGCAACATCAGCCTTTTCCCCTGGCTTTAAGCTCTGGGTGACTGCCTTGCTCACTGCTGTGGACTGGACACTCTCCTCGCCAACCCTGAGCTCTACCTCAACGTAGAAAGGGGTTTTAATCTCTGTAAACCCTTCATTAGCAAGGGTTATCTTAACCTCAAAAGACTCGCCTATAATCGGGCTTGGAGGATTAACCTCTATCCAGCTAACGCCAATATCAAGGAAGTCCTCTTTTGTAGTTTCTCCAGCGCCTTCCTCACTAACAGCATAGCCAGTCAAGCCTCCTCCTCCAAGGCTTAGCGATGAGCCTGTTTTCTCGAGGTAAAGAAGCATTTGTCCTGTGAAGGCTACGATAGCAACTATTGCAAGAACAACCACAATTTCGAATACAGCGCCGTCCTCCCTCTTCTTTGCCATGTCAAGGCTTAGAGTGAAGCCTGTAATATAAAAATTTTTCGTAAAAGGCTTTTATAGAAGGTGATTATTCAACATTCATGAGCTCTTCATCAAGGTCAAGGTTCTCAAGGTCACTGCCAGAGGAATCCTCAAGGTCCTGCTCTGCCGATGTCTTGCTGTGCTCTTTGAATTCGCTCTTAGGAGTGATTGGCTCTTCTCCTGGCTCTTCCTGGCTAACAGCCTTTTCTGCTGCTTCCTTGAGCTTTTTTATCTCCTCATCAGGGTCAGGGCTCCTGTCAACCTTGCTTGCTATAAGCTCAATCCTGTCAAAGTTCTGGTTCTTATTGGCTCTTCCGCTCACCTTTATAATGCTCCCAAGAAGGTCTGTCTTTATAGCCTCAAACTTGGCAGGGTCTTCCTTGAAAGCCATTACCTGGCTCTTATCCATATTCAGGAGTTGTTCCACTTGGTCTCTCCAGAAAACCGCTCTCATATTATCGCTGCCATCATCAAGGTACATGTTAAGGACATAGTTGTATTCTGGCTCTACCTTGCCATGAGTCTGGCACACAAAGCCTTCTTCTTCTCTGAGCCTAACCCTCTTGTTGCACTGAGGGCAGACTTCAAAGAAGTTGATATCAAAAACCTGGACTACTGTGGCCAGGATTTCAATATTAGCATCATCCTCTTTTATCTCTGCAATGCTCTTCCTAGCGCTCACAGGAGGAGTGTAAGGCTTAACATCCACTTCCACTCCTGCAGGATTGATTATGAGCTTTGAAATCTCGCTAAGATGCAATTCTTTTCTTCCATTATTATCCCGCACATAAGCCCCTCTTATCTTCACCACATCCCCTTCTTTTAGCACTGAGAATGGCTCTGTTTGCTTGTGCCAGAGCACCACCCTAATCATTCCGGTCTCATCGCCTATTAGCATGTTGGCAACCTTGCCTGAGCTCTTATCTGTCTTGAACTCCCTTAGCTCGTACTTCTGCATTACCTTGCCGATAACATCCACATTCCTCATTCCAGAGAGAATGTTCTTTATCTGAAGCTTCTCTCCGATGTCAAACAGCTTTACTCCGAGCTCGTTAGCCACGATATGAGCAGCCCCTTCCTCTGAGATAAGTCCTGGCAGCTGCTTTAGCTTTGCCTTTATCTTCTGGTTAATCTCGTCCAATGACATGCCTGTCTTCTGAGAAATTCTATCCTTAATCTGCGGTAAAGGAATATTAATCATCACAACAACCCCCTTAACTCTTAGAATAGGAACAACAAGTTGCGTTTTAAATAGTTTTCTATGCTTGAATGGTTAGATAACAAGTTATTGCTCATATATTCTGCACGGGCACGCACTCTCCCTGCAGGAATGATTTCAGCTGTTCCTGAAGGTAATTCTCAAGCTTGTCTTTTATCAAGGCATTAACATTGCCGTCCTGGAGCAAGGCATTAACGTACTCGTTGTCAAGGGCAGGAATGCTCTTGAAAATCTCAGTCTGGAGCTCCTCCACTCCAGGCATCCTGCCTTCAAGTGCATCATTGATGAACTGCTTCTTCATTGAGTCTGGCATGTTGTTGAGCTCTTGCTGGAGCATTTCCTGAGCCACTCCTCTGATGTCTCCGCTCATCACCAATTGTTTAAGAGCATCAGGAGCCTTGTCTCCTAGCCTGTCAACAGCCTTGTTAAGCAGCTCCTGCCTGGCTTGGTCAGCTGTCTGGAAATCATTAAGCATTTCAGAATATATCTCGTCTATATCATCAGCTCCCAAGCAATTCATGGCCTGCTCTGGCGTAATGCCATAATCCTCTGAGCATCCCTTCTCAACTGCCTTTGCAATCAGCTTATCCCTTACTTCTACTCCGCTTCCGCTATTAGCCAGGTCAAGCAAGTCCTGTTTTTTCTCATCGCTGCTAATCTCTTCATTGGCTATTCTCATGAGCTCCTGGTAAGCCAGGCTCTCAGGGTCTTCTCCCTTTGCAATCTCCTTCAATATTTCTGGTGCTTTTGAGCTGTCAATGTAATCAATTCCTTTCTGCATAGCCAATTGCTGGACACTAGTGCTGACCTCTCCTCCTGAGACAAAGCTGTCAAACAAGAACTTTGCATCCTCGTTCGTAATTTGTTCGGATAGTTTGCTCATGACTACCTGCTTCTCCCAGACATTCAAGTCATCGACAGAGCTAATCAATGAGTCGCCGATTATATCCTTGTTTATGGTATCAACTATGAACTCATCAAGATACTCCTTAACATCGCTGCTAAGCTTTTCAGAATTGATAAGGTCTGCAGCATTAAAGCCTTTATTGCCAGTGACCATGTCTATTATGTCGTTGTTGTCAGGAAGCTTGACATAAGGCTTTAAGTCCTCGGGTATTAACTCAGCAGGTATGAAGTTTCCAAGCTCTGCCTTAAGCATCTCATCCACCACCAGGTCAAGTAAGGAGTTGGTTTGCACGCAGTTGCTCACAGCATACTCTGTCATCTTGTTTCCGTTCTTGTCAACAGGCACAAGGGAGATGCAGTAATCCTTCCTTAGCAACTTGTCAATGATTATCGAGGCTTCTCCGCACTTGTTAAGGTTGAAAACCATTTTGCCGTCCTTATACACTCCCTTGATGGCAGGCACGAGCACAGTCTCTCCAGAGGGCTTGCTAACAGGCACATTGCAATCCTTTAGCTGGAGGAAGTCGGCATAAGGGTTGGTGACGTACTTGTCAAGCTGGCTTACCTGGTTATTAATCCCTGAGTTAGCCATCACAACAAAGTTATTAGGATTATATTTCTCCAGCACATCCTTGGGCAGGAGCCGGGTTAGGAAGTCAGTGCAATAAACTTCATAACCTGCAATATCCAGTGGCTTGCCATCCTTGTCCTTGGGCACATCAACCATGACCTCAAACTTCCTTTGCTGGGATCCTACGCTATTAATCGTATCATATATATCTGCCAATCCAATCAAGGTCCCTA
The DNA here is from genome assembly GCA_035256305.1 of Candidatus Nanoarchaeia archaeon. GTDB lineage: Archaea > Nanobdellota > Nanobdellia > Woesearchaeales > SM23-78 > SM23-78. Next base: position 1,254 of record DATEYH010000089.1, on the reverse strand, counting down.
GCGGAGGGAAGATTCCTGCCAGCATCTCAGCTACCCCTGGTATTTGGGAGAGAATTCGTTTTGTGCCAGCCTGTGTCTCAACCAGCGTTACCTCTCCTTCCTTGACAGGCTCAGGAGGCTGGTCCTTAAGCATCAAGGAAAACTTTACAGTGAGCAGCTCATCTTTTGTCTTGTTATTAACAGCGCAGAGCCTGAACTTGTCCTTCTTGTACTCGCAGCTTGTCAACCCCTTGTCAGCTGTGAAGACGGCTTCATTAGCCTTGTCCAGCTTAGCCAGTATTATTGTGGTGTAATCCTGGAAAGTGTAGGTTTCATAAGAAGAGCTTTCGCCTGAGTCGAATGGGGAGAGCCTTACTGTTTTCAGGCTTCCTGTGCTTTCATCAAAGTCAAGGAATAGTGCATAGCTTGTGTGAGTGCTTATGACTGGCTTTATGCTCCCGTAATAAAACTCATGCTCTCCTTTTCTTTGATAGCCTTCTTTGCCATCTATTTTATCCTTGACAAAAAGAGTTGCATTGTTAGTTTGAATATCAAAAACTATTGTCATGTCCTTTCTTGAGTAAGGCTTGGCTTTTGCAAGGTCAAACTGACAAGAGCACTTGTACTTTCCGTCAGAAAAGCAATCTTCAAATAACTCCATCATGTCATAGAACAGGGGATAATTCTCGCACCTGTCAGCAAAGCTTATCCTATAATCAGAATTCTTCCCATTGAACTCGACCATCCTTTTGTTCAAGCACTCTCCAGGATTCTTTTCTTCTCCTGTGCAATTATCCCAGGTGTCCTTGAACCAGTCAGTAACAGGCTTCAAAGGGTCTTCTATCTTCTTGTTAACCCTGGTTGTGAAGCCTGGCTTGAAGGAGTAAGTGCCATAATCAGTTGAGATTGCCTTCTCATCCTCTGCTGTTGCTCTTCCTGTTAAGGCTGCTGCTTCATCGCCAGAGCTAGCTGCTGCAGACTCTAACAATTCTGAGGGCAGATTATATTTTTTGCAAACCTCTTCTAGCTCTGTATTCACAGGCATTCCGCAGCCTGTGCCTGTTTTTGAATAGCTTGTGTCAAGCAGGCATTCAGGCTGTATATGATCTGTTGTTCCAAAGCTGCGGATTGCAAGGCGCTGGCCTTTGTATTCAAGGTTAGGATTAACTCCTTTGTAGAGCACAGCAAAGTGAAGGTGCGGAGGATAAGCATCTGATTTGCATAGTCCACTCTTATCTTTGCCTCTTCCCCCAACAGTGCCTATTCTCTCACCCT
>DATEYH010000088.1:0-3632 GCA_035256305.1 Candidatus Nanoarchaeia archaeon | reverse complement strand
ACCCAGCAACAACCTCAAGGCTGGAAAAGGTTGAGTATGAAGAAGAAAAGATTAATATTACTGAGCTTGTTTCTGAAGCCTTGAAGAGCGTTAAGCTGGTTTACGAAGATAAGCAAAAATGAAAATACAACTTTTTTATGAAAAGGATTATTCAAAGCCAATCAAGAGATATGGCGAGAAAAATTTTAAGAAAATCCCTGAGCATATAACCAATCTTTTAAAGTCTGCTGAGGATTATGAAATAGGCAGTTTCAGCTATGAAGGCCATGATCATGTTGCGCTTTGCAACCGCTTGAAAAAATCAGGCTCAAAACCTTTTTCTATCATTCTTTTCCAGGACTTTCTTGATGACTCGCACTGGGATGATGAGAACTACCAGAATATTGAGGAAGTCACTCTCCTGTCAGAGCTTGATGAGAAGGTGTTCAGGCTCTTTGGGAATGAGATAAACAAGAAGCAGGCAGAGTTCTTAGACTCAATCAAGGATGAGAAGGACAGCAAGAGAAAGGCAGTTTTGGAAGAGCAGAACATAAATCATTTACTTGAGAGCTATTACTCTAAAGCTTTTGAAGTGCTTGTGGCTGAGCACAAGGATTTTTACAGGGGGTTCTGGAGGAAGAAGTTTGATGAGAAAAGAATCAGGGAGCCGAGAAAAGAGAAGAGATACACAAGAATCCTCAACCTTCCAAAGCCCTTGTCAACCTTCAATGAGCTAAGCTTTGAGCAGCAGCTCTACTTTGTCCCTGGGCAAAAGGTTTTTGTGAGGGGAAGAGGCTCTGGCTCTTACACCCGGTTCATCCATAGCTTGTTTGGGTTTGCATTTGCTCTCTACCAGCAGGAGCACGAGAAAATACCGACTCACATAATGGTTTATGACAAGCATAACGAATTAAAACATGTTGATAGTCTTGACAGCCTTTGCCTGATGAGCGAAAGCCTTGGCTCTAATTATGATTACACAAAAGAAACAAGGGAAAAGCTATTAGAAAATGTTCTTCTGTGCAGGACAACTGATTTTCTTGACAGGTGATTAATTACTCTAAACAAACAATCATAAAAGTGTTAAGAAAACCTTTTTAAACTAGTTCTTACCTCTGTTTTGTATGAATATTACCCTTATTGTTTTATTAGTTTATTTTGCATTAATGCTGGGTGTTGCTTGGTATTTCTCAAGAAGAGAATCGTTAGAAATTTATTTTCTTAATAAGCGAAAAACAAGTTTTTGGTTAATGACTTTTGCTAATGTAGCAACCATTGTTGGTGCCGGGGCTACTGTGGCTATTGTCTCCGAGGTTTATAACTCAGGCATTTCTTATGGCTTGGCTCTTCCTGCATCATTTATTTTTGGGATGATTATTATGGGCATAGTTGCCAAGAAGATAAGAAGTATTGGTGAGAAGTATGATGCTTATACAATTGTTGATTTCTTTCATAAGAGGTTTGATGATAAAAACAAGAACCTGGTTGGAGTATTACAAATATTTCTATTAATCATCTGGATTGCAATACAAGCAGTTGCAATTGCTACTCTGGCTAGTGTCTTAACAGGGATTAATTATAACCTTGCAATAATATTGTCAATAGGCATAACTGTTATTTACACAACCATGGGAGGGTTAAAAGTTGATATTATTACTGATTTCATACAGTTCTGGATAATACTAGTAACCTTTATTATTATGACAATTTTAGGATATGTTAATATTGGTGGCTTAACCAGCTTAATGTCAAAACTACCTGCGGGGCATCTTAATCCGTTTGCATTTGGAGGAATAAGTTGGTTCATAGGTGCTATTCTGCTGAGTGGTTTTGTTTATGTTGCTAATGCTTCTCATTGGCAAAGAATCCTGTCATGCAAAGATGAAAAAACAGCAAGAAAATCTTTTTTCTGGTCTATTCCGTTCATGATAATTATTAGCGCAATGGTTTTGTTCTTTGGATTATTATCAGCTACTCTTTTATCAGGGATAAACCAGGATGCTGCTTTTTATTCATTAATGTATAAAATCCTTCCTGTCGGCTTAGCTGGTGTTGGTTTTGCCTCTATGCTTGCGGTTATCATGTCTTCCATTGATAGCCTAGTAGTAGGGGGCTCTACTATTATTTACAGAGCAGTATTCAAGAAGAACCAGTTTGATAACAAGAAAGAAATGCTGTATGCCAGACTAATCACTGCATTGTTCGGAATCCTTGGAGGATTCATAGCCTTCATAATACCTAACATAATCACACTCTCCTTATTCGTAACATATCTGACCTTGATATTTGTTCCAGCAATATTCGCAGCTCTTTACTCTAAGAAAAAATCAGCTAATGCAAGTTTTTACTCCCTTCTAATATCATTCATACTCTTGCTCATACTTTTCCCCATAGTTGGAAAAAACACTTTCTTAATAACTACATTAATTGCTGTTCTGATAGTTTTGTTTTATGATAAAATTTTTAAGAAAAAAGTGCTAATCCCTGCTCTAGGTAAGCCTTCCCAATAGAGAACTGGCTCTGGTTTTCCAAGCATACGCCTCCTCTACTCTATTCAGGCCACAGCACCCTGGCTTACTGAAAGAATAAACTGGAACAGCAGTATCAATGGAATCACTATCACCAGGAACAGGATGATTCTTGGAGTGATTATTGCCAAGAAGCTTCTTCCCTTGCCCATCTCCTGGAATTTTGAGATGCCTATCACTTCTACGCAAAGAGTGTGTATTAGTGAGATTATGAAGATTAGGATGTTCACCACGTAATAGCTCACAGGAATGCTGTTAAGGATGCTTGTCAGGCTTGTAGCAGCTGCTTCTGTTATCTGGAAAGGCTGTACAATCCAGAGTATGAAATTGGCGATATAAAATATGATTCCGTATATCATGCCAACAACCATAGCATAAGTCTCAGGCTTGAAGGTGTTGAAATAGCCTTTTTTCCCTCCATAAATCATCACCCCAAGATGGACGATGCCTGCAGTGACAAATGGGATTGCAAAAGAGAGCCCGACACTGAAAGCAACGCCAAAGAACCCGAATATTACCCCCAACACAGCTGCTGATGTTGCTTCTGGAGTGCTGAAAGCCTGGATCACTGTGAGAATCCAGTTGATTATGTAAGCGATTGCAGAGACAATCACGAAGAATATCAGGATTGGGAAGTAGTTCTGCTCATTAGCAACTCCCTTAAAAAAGGTGCTAGGCTTGAAGAAAAGCTTTCCTAGCTTGTCAAAGTAATTCTTGAACTTAACTCCTGAAACTGGCTTGTAATTTTTTTGCTGAATAGCCATATATATCACCCAGCAACAGGAGTATATGCCTTATATTAAAAGCTTGCTATTGGCTGATTCTCTGATGCTGTCAAGATAAGCCCTACTTCGCTTCGCTCAGCCTCGCCATTGCAAGCCAGCTTGTTCTGGCGTTGCCGTCAAAAGCAAAGCTTTTGTGGCGCCAGAAGCTTCGCTTCTGAGCGCAATCAATGGCTTTGACGGTCTTATCTTGACACCTAGTTCTCTTAGTTGATTGGCAGCTTTATCATGTGCTCCTTGACTGTTTTCAGCAAGAGCCTGGTCTCTGTCCTCTCAACAAAATCATAAGTCTGGACTTGCTTGATGAATGCGTCAGCGCTCCGCCTGTCCTTGAACTTGCCGA
>DATEYH010000087.1:0-6822 GCA_035256305.1 Candidatus Nanoarchaeia archaeon | reverse complement strand
TCTTAGCAACTTCTGGAACAAGAGCAGAGTCAACCTGCATTTCCCCGTCAATAATCAAGTCAGGCCTCTTGTACTGCGCTATCTTGGTAGCTTCTATGACTTTGTCAACAATGGCGTGCCTTGCAGAGCCCTTGGTTGAGAATGACAGCATAGCAATTTTTGGCTCTACGCCAAATTTCTTGGCAGTCTCAGCAGTGTTAATAGCTATCTGGGCCAGGTCCTTGGCATCAGGATCAATTATTGTTGAGCAGTCAGCAAAGAACAATAACCTGCCATCCTCTGGCCAGACCATCATGAACAATCCGCTAACCTTTTCAAAAGCCTCATGAGTCCCAATTATTTGGAAAGACGGGATAAAGGGCTTTGTCTCGCTATTAATGCCTGAAACCATGCCATCAGCCTGGCCTTGTTTCATCATCATGGCGCCAAAGAAATGGGGCAAGAGCATTGTCTTCTTAGCCTCCTCAAGCGTCATGCCTTTCTTCTTTCTTAGCTTCAGGTATTCCTGGACATAATGCTCATAATTAGCATCAAACTTAGGGTCGCGGATTTCAACGCCTACAAGGTTAAGGCTTAGCTCTTTTGCTCTTTGCTCAACCCTGGCTCGCTCGCCTATTAGAAATGGGATTGATATCTTTTCATTAAGAATAACCTCTACTGCCCTAAGAATCTTCTCCTCATAAGCATCTGGAAAAACTATCCTCTTCGGGTTGGCTTTTGCTTTTTCTTTTAAGCTGTCTAAGATTGTTCTCATAAAAAATCCACCTCTTTTAGGATTATTAATTATTCAACTTTGATTAATTCTTGTTAATAAGTTAATTCTTAAAATTAAGTATCAGTATAAAAAGCTTGCTATGAATGCTTCCATTTGACTTTTAGGAAGTGCGCGCTGCAGGAAAAGCAAGGGTCATAGGCTCTTATAAGCTTTTCCACTTCCAGGATGATTTTTTCCTTGCTCTTCTTTTGCCTGAGCATCTGCTCTATGAGCTGGTTGGTGTTGGCTTCAATAGCCCTCAGGTTCTGGGCTGTTGGGGTGATTATATTGCACTTCTCAACAAAGCCTCTATCATTTATCGTATAATCATGGAAGAGTATTCCTCGCGGAGCCTCAACAGCGCTTACACCCCTGCCTGCATGCGCATGAATCTTTGGCAAGCCTTCAAACTTGAAATCATAGTTCAGCAATGAGGCTGCTCTCTCAACCCAGTGCACAAGCTCAACTGCCTGGCAGAAGTTGTTATAGTAAGGATTGTTCAGTGGAAGTTTTAGCTTAGGCCTTGCCTGCTCAAACAGCTTCTTAGCATTCTTGCTTAAACTATTATAATTATTGTTAATACGCGCAATTGCTCCAGCGCAAAAAAGCCTGCCTTTTAGCTTGGAGAACTTGCCTGTTGAGTAAGGCATGACCTCCTCATCAATAAAGTTCGTATAATCATCAGGCTTTATTTTCAAACCACTCAAAGCAATAATGTCTCCTGATATAAGAGGCGCATCCTTCTCAGGGCTCAGGCTAAGAAAGTCCATCTCAGCATTGAAAGCTGGCTGCTTAAGCTTCATGAAGAGTTTTGCAGTTGCTATTGCCTCTGGCAAAGCCTTTCTCAGCTCTTTCTTCAGGTAATCAACAGTTTTCTTGTCAGGAACATGAGTGAAGCCTCCAACAATACTTGTGAAGGGATGCATCTCCTTGCCGCCAATCAACTGAACCATGTTATTACCAAGCTTCATAAGGTGAAGCGCTCTTAGAACTTCCTTCTTATGCTTCTTAGCCATTGTAAGCGCAGACTCAAAGCCAAGGTAATCAGGCAGGCTGAGGAAGTAGAGATGAGTAGCGTGGCTCCTGATTCTCTCTGCAATGCTTAGCAGCTCCCTAAGCCTTCTTGTCTGCTCAGAAACCTTTATTCCCATTGCATTCTCAATTGCCTGCAAACAGGAAACTGTGTGAGCGCAGGAGCAAATCCCGCAAATCCTTGAAGTAATCTCCTGGATGTCATCATAACGCTTACCCTTTACCAAGCCTTCAAAGAACCTTGCTCCCTCCACTACTTTTAGCTCGCACCTTGTCAGCTTACTGCCTTTAATCTCAACAAACAAGCTGCCATGGCCTTCTACCTTGCAGATGTGATTAAGGTTTATTGTTGGCATGTTACCTGTTACCTCCAGCAGGAGCTTTTACTTTCTCCTCATACTCCTTGGTTTGCAATGTATTGTACTTGGTCATTCGCTTAATAATCATATCAATATCAAATCCCTTGTCTTTCATCACCTGCTTTCCTGACTCCAGATTTGCATCGTCAAGCAAGCCTCTGCAGCCAGTGCAAGGGTGGTTAAAACTTGGGCAAAGGGCTTTGCAGCCTCCGTTCATCAATGGACCTAAGCATTCAATCCCCTGGTCTAGCAAGCAATAATTCTCTTTGAGAGAGCACTCATGGCAAACTGCCTTGTCATAAACCCTTAAAGGCCTTCCTTGGAGCAGCCACTTGAGCACTTGCACTATCTCTTCCTTGCTCGGAGGGCAGCCAGGGATGTAAAAGTCTACTTTAACGTGCTTGTGAATAGGCACAGATGTTATTGGCTTGAGCCTGATATCTGAAGGGAATTTCTTGTAAACAGCATCCTCAACTTCTTTCTCGTTCATAGCGTGCTTCATTGACTGCACGTTTCCGTGAGTTGCGCAGGCACCAAGGGCAATTAGGCATTTGGTTTTGTTCCTCCACTCCAGCAGGTTATCAAGGTCATCCTGAGAGCTAACACTGCCCTCGACAAATAGGAGGTCATAGTTATCTTCCTCGTTTTTTTCCTTAATCATTGGCGCTGCTACCAAATCTATCTTGTCAAGCAAATCAAGAAGAAAATCCTCTATGAAGTAGATGCTAAGCTGACAGCCAGCACAGCCAGTGATGCTATGAATACCGACTCTTGGCTTATTCTCTTTTTTTGCCTTTGCTTTGGCTTTTGTTTTTTTTGCCATTTTATTTTTTTAATTGGTCCTCAATCGCCGGACGGGCTTACTCATGTAACCCCTTAACCTTGTCATATCTGAAAACCGGGCCGTCCTTGCAAACATAAACTCCTGATATCATGCAGTGGCCGCACATGCCCACGCCACACTTCATCCTTCTCTCCTCACTAACAAATATTTGGTCATGATTAAATCCCAGCTTCTCCAAAGCAAGGATTGTGAATTTCATCATAATTGGAGGGCCGCATACAATTGCAACCTTGTTCTTGTTATCAAGCCCTGACTCCTCAACAATCTTGGTCACCAAGCCAACCTTACCCTTATAATCCTTGGGAGCATTATCAACTGTTAGGTGCAGGTCAAAAATCCTGTCCCACACAACCATATCTTTTTTGAAAAGGATTTCTTCAGGGCTCTTGAAGCCAAAGAACAAGTGCACACGGTCATAATCTGCCCTGTGTGCCTCCAGGTATTTCAGCACTCCTCTTAGAGGAGCCACTCCTGTTCCTCCGCCAATGATTACCAGGCTGTTGCCTTGCATCTCTTTCATAGGGTAGCTGGTGCCATAAGGGCCGCGAAGCCACATCAATTCTCCTAGCTTAAGAGATACAAGCTTATTAGTCACATCTCCTAATCCGCGAATATTGAATTCTATGAAGCTGCAAGAGCCTGAGCATACAGAGATTGGCGCTTCTCCTATTCCTGGCAGGGAAACTTGGAAGAACTGGCCAGGCCCATAGCAAAAGTTAAGCTTTTTTCTTGCATCTCCAACAGGCTCTACTCTGAACAAATAAGTATCTTTGGATTGCTCTTCCTTGCTAATAACCTTAAAAGGCACTGAGTTGAATAACATTCCTGATTACCTTCTTTGTCTAAGCCTTGCTAGGCTCTTTTTATTTGAGCTTGTTAATAACTTCTGTAAAATCAATCAATCTTGGGCAGGCTTCTATGCACCTTCCACAGCCAGTGCACATATCCATGCCAAACTTCTCCCTGAAGTACTGGAGTTTGTGATAAACCCTGTGCTTGAACCTTGCCAGTCTTTCTTTCCTGAAGACTGCTCCTCCTGCAACTAGCGTGAAGTTAAGGAACTGGCAGGAATCCCATTCCTTGAAGCGTTTTCCTCTCTGCAAGCCCGGCTCTAGCTCGTCATTAACATCAAAGCACAGGCAAGTTGTGCAATGGGCAGTGCACTTGCCACAACTAAGGCATTTATCATTCTCCTTGCTCCAAGCAACATCATCATAATATTTTGCCAAGTCTTTCTTGTCAAGCTTTTTGTCACAGGTTATCGGAGGCATGGTAAAATCATGCTTCTTAAGGTGCTCTATTAATGCTTTTCCGCGCACAGTGCCTGCCTCAACATAATATTTTTCCCCTAAATCATGAAACATAAGGTCATAATACCTTTCCAGGCTCATAGATTCGCAGAAGCAGTATTTGCTAGGCGCAGGAATGCAGTTAATAGCAAAAAGCATGGTGTTTTCCCTGGCAAGCTTGTAATAATCGTCCTGGTATTCTTTTGAATTAAAGAGCTTGTCAAGGCGCAAGAGTCCGTTGAAGTCGCAAAGCCTCCCTCCGAATATTATCCTCGGCTTAATCTTAATTTTTGCCTCTTCATAAGGGTTGTCTTTCTTTGCAAGGTTCAGGCTTAATAAGTCCTGCTTGGAAGGAGAAAAGAATTTCTTGATGGGAAACAAAGGCCTGCCTTCAAGGCAGATGTCTTTATAATCAGTCACAACCTCAAACCTAAGAGTTCCTTTTTTAACAGGAGCAATAACTTCCTTGCCCTTAGAAACCTTGCTTAAGAATTCATTCAACCTCTTTTTCTCCAACACCTTACCCATAAGCAGAGAGAAAAGAAAAGCAGGTATTTAAAAGTTATGCTAAGTTAAAAAATCCGAAAGAAGAAAAATATATAAACACGCTTTAACTCCTTGCAAATGGTGATATGTATGAAATTAAAGCAAATTCTAACAAAAGAAACGATTGAACAATATCTTCACAGGTATGACAAAGAAGGTGCGCCTATTGAATTTGACAAAACATCTGTGATTTATCATATAAATAACCGGCAGGTGCCTGAAGAAATGTTTTTAAAAGAAATTAAAAGGTATTGTTTATATAGAAAAATCGAAATCGGCGCTCTCCGTGAAAGTTCACCTGCGGGAGATGGGCCCATCGTGCCTCTTGTGAGTTTTCAAGAAACCGTAACAACACAGTATCTGCCTATGCCTTTTTACAGAAAATAAAATTTTATTTTTTATTAATTAACTTGTGCATTTCATTTGCAGCCCTATTCTCATCATATCCTTGCGGCACGCCGATTATGTTAATCTTCTCCAACTTGCCAGTCTCTTTCATCAGTTTTAAGAAAAATCCCAAATCAAAGTCATGCGCTGAGAAGATTACGGAGAACTCCAAGCTGTCAATGTCATCAAACAGCTCAACTTTTTCAATACCCTTTGCAACATCCAGGATAATTGAGTTGTCAAGCTCATGATTAAGCAAGTCATCAGGATTTGAGCAAAGAATTACTTCAAACTCTTTTGAAGAGAGCTGCTTTGCCACCTTTACTGCCAAACTGTCTTCCTTAAGATAGGGATTGCCGAAAACAAATATTTTCTTCATAGCAAAAGATATTTATACGGGTTATTATTTAAACCTTCGCATGAATGGAAAAAAGGGGCTTTTGCTTGTTCTTGGAACGGCAATAATCTCAGGAGTATCAATCTTCATCAACAAGTTTGGAGTTAATGATATGGATGCTTCATTATTTACAGGAGCAAAAAATGTTGTAGTTGCTGTTTTTCTTTTCTCTCTAATCCTTTTGGCTAAGGATTTCAATAAGCTAAAGGAATTATCAAGAAAGGATTATGCAAAGCTCTTTGCAATCGGATTAGTGGGCGGCAGCATTCCTTTCCTGCTCTTCTTCAAGGGCTTGCAGCTGACCAGCGCAGCGCAAGGAGCATTTGTTCACAAAACAATGTTTGTGTGGGTCGGCATTCTAGCCTTAATATTGCTAAAAGAAAAGCTTGACAAAGGAATTGTGATTGGAGCAGTGCTCTTGCTGGCAGGCAACCTGTTGTTGCTAAAGCTTAATCATTTTGTCTTCAACACAGGCGACTTTTTGATATTAGCAGCAACCTTGTTGTGGAGCATTGAAACCATTATTTCAAAGAAAGCCTTAGAAAGCCTTGACAGCAAGATTGTTGGGCTTGGAAGGATGTTCTTTGGCTCATTAATAATCTTGGCCTTCCTTGCATTGACAAATAAAGTATCCTTGATCAGCACCTTATCAGGAACTCACTGGCTTTGGGTAATGATAACCTCTGTTTTCCTTTTCGGCTATGTATTCACCTGGTATTCTGGCTTAAAAGAGCTAAAGACAAGCGTGGCAACATCCATCCTCTTGCTTGGCTCTGTGATTACCTCCATGCTTGAGCTTGTTTTCAGCAACACCATAATGAATGCTCCTCAGATAGGGGGGATGATACTCTTGATTCTCGGCATAATATCTGTGGTTAGACTCACAGATATATTAAAGAAAGCTCAATTAATTTTCTCAACTGCAAAAGCCAGATGAACTGTAACAGTATCTCCTTCCCTTGCCTCAGGCACAAGGGTTGCAAGGACTTTTCGCTTCACGCCATCATAACTAACTGTCAGGAGATTATCCTTTCTTGCAATGACCTTGGCCTCATACACCTTGCATAATTCCTTGAAAGAAGGGGTTGCCTTTGCATAATCTCCTTCGCCAGCATCAATAAACCTGTTATGCTCCTCAAGCCAGTACTTACGGAGAACAGCGACGCTCCAGTAATCCATTTTCATCTCGCCAGCAACCTGCTTTATCCTCCTGA
>DATEYH010000086.1:0-12841 GCA_035256305.1 Candidatus Nanoarchaeia archaeon | reverse complement strand
TATTTTCTGCTTAAAAGACTGAGAAGAATCTGGCATAAGAGGTTTCTTCCCCTTCAGCTTTCTGAGAAAGTCCTTAACCATTAGACTAGGTAATTGGGTGAATTTTATAAAGATTATTTTTTAAAATCCGCTGCCGCTGGAGTGGAATCCTCCGCCAAAGCCGCCGCCTGAGCTGTGGCCTCCTCCGCCAAAGCCGCCGCCCCAAGAGCCTGAAGAGCTGCTGTGATAATCATCATCGTGTCTTGAGCTATAGGAATATGAGTGGTCTTCCTCAAAGTCCTGCTTGCTTTTGACAGTGCTCCACAAATCATCCATTAAGATTTTTCCTAAGAGGTAGGCTCTTATCAAGTCATCAATGTCAAACCCGCTTGGGAAGCGTGACCTGCTTGACTCATAATCATTTGACCTGTACTTACGCTCTAGGTCATTAAGCTCGTTCAGCTTTTCCTGCAAGCCATCCCTTTGCTTTTTCAAGCCCTTTGCCTTGTCCTTGAACTCCCTGACATTGTAATCAATATCCTCAATCCTCGCGACGAGCTTGTCATCCTCGCTTCCAGGCGTGCCCCTGGCTTTCTGCTTGAGGCTTGCAATGTCATCTCCTTTCAGGAATGCCTTGAGCTTTTGAATTGCTTCCTGGTGATAGCTGTCCTTTGAGCTGTCAGACTCTTTTCTTTCAGATGAGTAGGCTTTGTATTCGTCGTTAATCTTCGCAATTATGCCTATGAGCTCGTCTCTTCCCTTGAGAAGCCCTGAGCCTTCCTCTATCACTCTGGTAAGTCCGTGGCTGTCAGCAGCTTCTTTCTCTCTCTTTCTTATCTTGCTCACCAGCTCATCAAATGCTTCCTGCCTCTTATTGATTTCTATCTCCATGAGCTCAGGCATGGTTTTCAAGAAATCATAATTCCTCTTTGAAACAGCATAATCAACTTTCTTCGCAACCCATAAGTCCAGCTTCTTTATCAATCCCTTGCTGTGGTATTCTTCTGTTCCGAATTTCCTTCTCAGCAAGTAGCTGAAGAACTTATTAGCATCATAAACAGAAAGTTTCTCCTTGGCTTCCTCTTTGAATGACCTGAGCCTTTCATTGTTCTTAGCTAACCTTTCTTTTGTCTGGTCTGCCTGTGAAGTAAGTTCAGTGTATCTTGCATCAGCGCTTAGCTCTGCACCCACATCTTTGCTCAGCTTCTGCCTTTCAGCCACTTTCTGGTTGAGCTGCTCAGTAATGTTTTCAAGCTTGTCATCATTAGCTTTCTTTTTCTCAAGCGCAGAAGCCATGAGCGTTTCAAGCTCTTTCCTCCTGTTCTGCTTTTTCTGGAAAATTCTTTGGACGTCGCTCTGCACTTCTCTCAATGTCTGCTTTACTGATTGTGATGTGAGTTCAGGAAGATAAGTCTCTGCAAGGCTCACATAAGTTGTTTCCCTCTCACCTGTCAATGAGTCAATTTTATTCTCGCAGCTATCAATTTGTGAGCCTGTCCTGTCAACTTTTCCTTCAAGAGTGCTTATCTGCTCCTGGATTTTCTTATAAACTGTGCTTCCGCTTACCATTTTTTATTCCTCATAAATAATCATATAATCATAAACATATAATCAATTAAGGCACTGGCACCCATTCGGTTATCTGGCCTGCTCTCTTTTCAATGCCAGGCATTGTTATCTGGATGGCCAAGTAGCCTTTTTTCTTCTCTCCGACAATATTATTCTGGATGTTCCCATCGTCAAGCTTGTCAGATTTCACTTGCTCATATATGTATTCAGGGACTCGCTCTCCCCACATCCGGACTGTTTCTGTCCTGCTGCTCTCCTCATTGGTTATTCTCTGCTCAAGCACATTGCCGTCCTTGTCAACGGCCTCAACAACGAGATAGTAACCTGAGGAGCGCGTTCCGCTCTCATCAGTATAATATCTATCAATCCCGCTCTTCACTCCGTCGCGAGTCACAATCCTCAAAACAAATTCCTGCTTTAGGACTGCGTCAATGTTTTCAAGCTTGGTTACTGCTTGCTTGAGCTGTGGAATATTAATGCTGTTAACATAAGCCCTTACTTCATCATACAATTCGTTTGCCTCATCAACTGCTGCTGGCTCTTTTGCTATGCCTTTTATTGATTGGTAAACCCTGTCTGCCTGGTCAGGAAGCACTGAGAAGTCACGCACATTATCTTTTAATCCTTTGAGTTCTTCCCTGTAGCTCTGGCCTTCTTGCAGCTGCCTGTTGGACAGGCTTGCTATGCCTGACTTATACGTTGCTTCTGCCCTTGAAAGCAATATCTCTGGAGGCTTCTCGCTTCTTATCTCCTCGATGAGTGAGTCAAGGCTTTGCCTTGTTGATATCATGTTTTCATGAAAATCCACGAGCTCTTTTCCCTTGCTTAATTCCTGCTCAGCGCCACTGATTATCCCATTAATCCCACTCAGCTGCGCCTGCGCCTCGCCATAGTTCTGTCGCGTGATGTCATCCTTGGCAGTCCCGTCGTCGCAGAACGCGTCAAAGAACTTCTGCGTCCCACTCAAGGTCTGTCTCGAAGCATTAACTCGCTGAGTAAGCTCGTACTGCAGGTCTTTGTCAATTGATTTTGAGGATAATGTCTTGATCTTACTCTCAAGGCTGTCTTTTTTCTGGTATGAGTCTTCAACAGCACGCTCAACCCTGCTCTCTGCAGCCCTCAGCTTAAGCTCTTTTGCCCAATTGCTAATGCCTTTTGCTGCTCCGAGAACAACAGCTGCAGTGAGAAGCGGGTAGCCGACTGTTTTTGCGATTTTTACCCTTTCAATATACGCGTTGGCCAGCTCATGACCAATGCCTCGCACTGGCTCCTTGAATGTGTATAGTCCTTGGAAGAAGAAATCAATGGATTTCTCGATAAGGTCCTCGTTGACATTGTCGCCTCGCTCTTTGGCCGCTGCTATGAGCCTTTGCTTAATGTCTTCTCTTGCCTGGTCCATATTGAGCTGCTTCTGCACTTCTGCGTTAGCATCGTCCAGTACGGAGTAGATATCATCTATCCTAAGAAGATCTTGAAAATCTACTTCTTCACCTTTTGGAACGCGAGTAATCCTTTTTGCACCCATTTTTGCTTTGTGAAACACCATCTTGCTTTTAAACATTTCTATTTTAACACCACTTCTAAGAGGTAACATAAACGAAATATTTATATAACCTTCCGGCTTCCTCTGGGCTAAAATATTAAAAAATAATTTGCGAGGTAAGAAAATGGCTAATATACAAAAATATCTTGACCAAGCACTACAAGTTCTAGACAAGTACGGCGTCATTCCCAAGGAAGGGGAATCAAAGCTGGTATCGCTTCTCACAGAAGTCGCGCCAGTTGATGAGCCAAAAGTGCTGGCAATAGCAAAGACAGTGAAGTACATGCACACCTTCAATGAGATGGTGCGAGAGAATGTAGAAGCAGTTCACTTCTCAGACAGGTACAACAAGGTAACAGGGCTATTCAACTCAATCAGGGACGACTCAAAGAAGCTGATAAAGCAGCTTGACGACGGAAAAATAGACCGCAAGGAAAAAATGGAAAACCTGTGGATGAAGTTGATAAGAGGAACTCCGCACAAGAGATTCGACAAGATAACAGGCTTGTATGATAGCGTTTCAAAAGACACCAAGGTGCAATTGGACAAGGAACTAGCAATAATGGACGGCTACCTTGACTTCAGGACAGCAATCAAGGAGTCAGAGATACTCTCACATGAAGTGAAGAAGAAGCAGGGAGGCATAAGAGCCTGGGCAGAAGACGCCTTCAAGAAAGCAATCGCTGCAGTCAATGATTACAAAGGAGCAGATGATGCAGAAAAGGCAAGGCTCGAGCTTGCAAGGGATGAAGCCAAAAGGGCATTTGACACAGAAGATAGGAAATACCAGCTCATCAAGGACGTTGCAGAGAACCTCACCATAGGCTACAATGTCGGTGAGACACTGGTGGCAAAGCTCAAGCAGACCCACGACCTAAAGGACCAGGTTTACAGGAAGGCAATAACCTTCTTCACCACCAACGAGCACGTCTTCACAACCATGGATGCTGTGTACACATCCCAGCATGGGCTGCACGAGCAGACCCAGACACTTGAATCCATGAAGCAAGGCGCCAACAAGGGGCTAGAGGATGTTGCAGAGCTAGGAAACAAGCTGGAGAAGGAAGCGCTAAAGGCAGGCTACGGTTCAACCCTGAACCCTGCATCAGTGCAAAAGCTTGTGGACGCAGTAGTCAACTACCAGATCGAATCAGTTGCCCTAATCAAGCAGCTTAGGGTGGAGAGCGACAAGAACGCCAAGGAGATTGCAGCCATTGTCGAGGACGGCAAGAAGAGATTCCAAGATGCAGTCTTCAAGTACGAGCAAAACTAAACAAGCTAAATTTAAAATTATTTCAAATTTTTTTATCAAAAATCGCAGAATACCTCATCATTAATGTTGAGGTCCTAAATTCGCTTCCTTGATTTTTGGAACACTCAGAAATCAATGATTTCTGGTGCGCAAAACATTTCATGTTTTGCTGATACTTCGGCCTTTAGGCCGAAGATATTTATTTTCTTTAACGCAAAGCTTCATGCATCTCGAGATAACTGAATTTTTGCTTATTTTTCGTGAAAAACAAGTGCAGAACTCGTTCTTACGATTAAGGGAACTGATTAAGGGAGAATATTTAATGTTTTCGTTTTTTTCTTTTTCCCAGTTTCTGCTGTTTTAAGAAAATTTTATAAACTTAAGAATCAGGGGTTATTAGCATGGAAGTAATTTACATTATTTTGTTGATTAGTTTTTTAGGACCTATTCTAGGCTCTCTTATCGGAGTGATGAAGAGGCCTTCCAACCTTATGATGTACAACATGCTCGCATTCGCAGCAGGAGTGATGCTCGCAATATCCTTCCTAGAGCTAATACCTGAAAGTATTAACCTTTCATCCATCTGGCTGTGTTGCATCGGCATATTGTTTGGTGCCCTGATAATGTATGTTGTTGACAGGATCATACCGCACATTCACCCTGAGCTAGTTTCCCAGGAGCAGAACTGCAGGTTGAAAAGGACAGCACTCTACCTCCTCATAGGGATATTCCTGCATAACTTCCCAGAAGGCATGGCCATTGCTATTGGTAGCGTTACAAGCATGAAGCTGAGCCTTGTTATTGCAATTGCAATCGCTGTCCATGACATCCCCGAAGGCATTTGCACCAGTGCTCCTTATTATTATTGCACTAGAAAGAGGCTGAAGTCTTTCTTGGTCTCCTCAGCCACTGCCATACCCACGGTTCTGGGATTTTTCTTTGCGCACTTCCTCTACCAGAATATATCCCTGGCAGCTGTGGGCATTATAGTCGGAGCTACAGCAGGATTAATGATTTACATCTCAGGGGATGAGCTAATACCAACTTCTTGCCACAAGAATCTCAAGCATTGGAGCCACAGCACAATATTCTCGCTCATTGCAGGAGTCGTTTCTGTCATCCTCCTCGGATTGTTATAAACCTTAATCTATGATCCTTAACCTAGAATTCGTGAACATTTAATAAAATCTAACTTCTCCTTTAATAAAATTTAAATAATAGTTCAAACTATAATGCAAATCAATCATTCGTTGTTTGTTCAGAAATATTCAGAGGAGGTGTTTTTTATGCCTAACAAAAAACAAGTTTTTTGGAGGCCCAAAAACAAGCAAAAACCAAGTTTTGCTGTTCCACCAAACATGAGTTTGGTGAAATCATGGAGGTGATTTTTGATGCCTAAGAAGAAGGAAGAGAAGAAAGCAAAGCAGGATGAGGACCTCTTTGATGAGCCTAAGAATGATGAAACTGATATGGATATAGAGTTTGATGAGGACGGTGATACTGGAGAGAAGGGTTATGGAGAAGACTCTTAAGCGGTTTCCTGTTTTTTTCTTTTTCTATATCCCCTGCTCTTAAAGAATGGTTGTGTTAGGCAAGTTTTAAGGCAAGCTTTAGTTAGGCAAGGTTTTATATAAACTTCTTGGTTACCCTTTTCTTCCATGAAAAGCATACTTGGTTTTAGGTTAAGAAAGAAAAAAGAAGAAAAAGCTCATTGCAAAGAGGCTGCTGCGGCGCTGGATTCTTTCATACAGAACTTTTATTTAGGCGAGCTCTTAAGCGAGGCAGAGGCAAAGAGGAATCTTGAGCTAGGGTTGGTTGAAATACTTGAGAATGAACGACACACCTCCAATGGCTTGCTTCTCACTTCGGACGGCTATTTCCTCACGCCAAAGCACTGTGTTGATTCTGGAATTAAGAAAATGAAAATAAGGCTTCATGATAATAGTCTCTATCCTATGAAAAAGGTCTGTGCTTGGGGCAAGAAATACCTTGATGTTGCTCTTGTAAAAGCAGGCGTCCCTGACGAGTGCCAGCCAATCAGATACAAACTGTACAATACAGCCAGCCTTGAATCTGAGAGGGCTGTGATTCTGACTAGGCGCTATGGCAAAAGCATTGTTAAGCCGACCAGCCTCTATAAAGAAGCCACTCTCGCATTTAACAAACTAGGAAGGATTACTACGTCCCTTGATAATGAGGTTGTCTCGCTTAAGGAACGCTTATTCCTTGAGAATTATACCTCATGTGAAGGTGATTCTGGAGGGGTAGTGGTTAGCCTGGATGGCCGCATTATGGGAATATATACTGGCGCCTTGGCTGGTGAGAAATTCAAACTGGACACTGGAGTTAAGCTTATTGAAGCACTGGAACTAGTGTCGGTTTATTGCGAGCATTTGAAGAAAAAGCTTGCAGACTAAAAATATTTGAAGCCTCAGTTTTTGCTCCTGACTCTTTAGATTAAAATGCAAAAACCAATAAATAAAATAAAAGATAAAAACATGTTTATTATAAGTTTAGAAAAACAAACAGAAAACAAATAATGAAATAATAAAAAAATTTTCTTAGCCAGTGCCTTTTGCCACTTCTGCATCAACAGAAATTCCCTTTCTGCTCCTTATCTGCTTCTTAATCTTGTCCTGAAGCTCTTCTGGCAGCCTCTCAAAGCTCTGGTCAACAAGCGAGGAGACTCCTCTTCCTGCTGTTGCGCTTCTCAGGTCGCTGCTCCAGCCGAGCAGCTCTGCAACTGGCAGCTTGGCTTTCATGTCCACAAAGTTTCCTTCCTGGTTGACTTCTATCAGCTGGCCTCTCTTGTTCATGACAAGCTTGGAAACATCACCCATGTAATCAGCAGGAGCTTCTATGAGTTGTATCTGCTTTGGCTCATACATTATTGGCCTGGCCATCATCATGGCATCCCTTATTCCGTCCCTGACAGCAGGATAGACCTGGGCTGGCCCTCTGTGGATAGCGTCCTCGTGGAGCTTCATGTCAGTCAATCTTACCTTTACCTTGATGCATGGCTCAAGAGCCAAAGGTCCTTTGCTCATCACGTCCTCGAACATGTCAATAATCATCTCTATGACTTCTCCAAGGTAGACCTGTCCCCTGGTGTTGTCAATGAACACATTTCCCCTGAAGATGTCCTTGACCTTGTCAGCATCCTCAGAGCTCATGCCTGCATCAACCAGCTTGTCCCTTAAGGTAACGTCTTTCTTCTTAATCCTGAGCTCAGGTATTTCCTCTGACTTTATTGCCTTATAAACCCCGTCCTCCAATGGCTCAACAATGAAGTAGAACTTGTTGTGCTTGTTAGGAGACTTTCCCTCTGATTCCTGGGGTGACTTGGCATTGATGGATTCCCTGTAAACAACTATTGGCGAGGAGGTCTGGACTTTGAGCCCTTTCTCTGTAACAATCCTGTTCTCAATGATTTCCAGGTGAAGCTCTCCCATGCCGCTCATGAGGTTTTCTCCTGTCTCCTCATTAATCTCAATCTTGATAGAAGGATCTTCCTTGGCTACTTTCCTGAGCACATCAACCAGCTTGGGCAGGTCCTGCATCTGCACAACCTTGATTGACTTGGTGATTACTGGCTCGAATATGTGCTTCAGCTCTTCGAAAGGCTGGTCAGGCTCATCTGTTAATGTCTCGCCTGCAAAGCTCTGGATGCCTGCGACAGCCAGCACATTGCCAGCAGGAACGCTCTCAAATCCTTCTGTCTTTACTCCCAGGTACATGTAGACGTTCTGGATTCTCTGGGATTGCTTACCATAGTTAAGATATACTGTCATTCCTTCCTTCATGGTACCGCTGAAAAGCCTGCCTGCGCATATCTCCCTGTTGCTCTTAGGGTCGATAAGTATCCTGGTGATGCAGAAAGCCAGCTTGCCATTAGGATCGCATGTAAGCATGCCCTTGCCCATAGGCGACTCTGGCTCCCCGTGCCATATCTTCATGATCCTGTACTTCTGAGCCTCAAGAGGGTTTGGCAGGTGCTTTACCACCATGTCAAGTATTACTTCGTTGAGCGGAGAATTCTTCCAGAACCAGTCCTTTCTCTCTTCAGCAGTCATGTTCTCATAGGCATTGTTGATATCCTTGAACGAGACGTTCTTCTTCTGCATGAAAGGCAATGACAAAGCCCAGTTGTCCCTTGCGCTTCCGAAGGTAACGCTTCCGTCTGCAATATTGACCTTCCATTTCTGCTTGTGCTCCTTCTCAGCAATGTCCTCTACTAGCTGGTTGAACTCTAGGATTATGCTGGTGATCCTCTCCTGCATCTTTTCCGGAGTGAACTTCATCTCCTTGATGAGCCTGTCCACCTTGTTGATGAAAAGCACAGGCTTGACCCTTTCTCTCAGGGCTTGCTTCAGCACTGTCTCTGTCTGGGGCATTATCCCCTCGGAAGCGCATACAAGCACAATGGTTCCGTCAATAGCCCTCATGGCTCTTGTGACATTGCCGCTGAAATCAATGTGGCCGGGAGTGTCAATGAGGTTGACAAGATACTCTTCTCCCTGGAACTCGTGAACCATGGACACATTAGCAGCATCAACAGTGATCAATCTTTCCTGCTCGTCAGCATGCTGCCAGGTAGCCATTCCCTTGTCCAAATCCCCTGCAGCCACCTCTGACATCAAGCCAGCAGCTGCCAACAGGTTGTCTGTAAAAGCAGTCTTGCCGTGGTGGATGTGCGCGCTCGTGCAAATATTCCTGATATTCTCTCTCTTATGCATCATCCTCTGCATCTTCTCAGTCATCTTTTCTGCCATATTAATATCCTCCTTTTGATTGACAAAAAAGCATACCTCATCATTTCAGAAACAAATTTGTTTCTGAATCAGCAACATGGTTGCTGACTTCATGTTGAGGATTTGGTCTTCTTTTTTGCACCAACAACCTCGCTTTATGCTTTTTTGCTCACCAACATACCTCATCCCTTTAGGGCGAGGTTGTTGATTATGATATTATTTTTTATAACACATGAACATCATGCACTGTCTTGTAAGTGTGAAGCTCCTCTGGCTTGAACCATAATTTCACTTCATACTCTGCGTCCTTCTTGTCAGCTGAAGCATGAATCACGTTCCTCACGCCCTGCTTCTTCTCGTCGCAATGCGAATAGCTGACATGCGTGAAGTCTCCCCTGATAGTCCCAGGCAGCGCTGCCTTGGGCTCTGTTGAGCCGACCATCTTCCTGACATTCTCAATGGCATCAACACCCTCGATTGCCATGGCAATCACAGGGCCAAGCATAATGAAGTCAGTCATATACTTCCTAACATGCTCCCCTCTCCTCTTAGCCAAGTCCTCTGTGTAATGCTTATGAGCAAAATCCTTGTCAGCCCAAACCATTTTCATCCCGATAATCTTCAAGCCAACATCCTCGAATCTTGTGATTATTCTCCCGATTAGCCCTCTCTGCACTCCATCAGGCTTGATTAACACAAGGGTTCTTTCAATCAAAATTTCACCTCGCTGAAATTTTGGTGTTCCAAAAATTTTCAATTTTTGCAACAATCATTTGTTTCACCTTTTCTTTTGGCTTTGAAATGTTAAATTCAAAAATATTTTTATTGTTCCTCAAACGCCGGAAAGGCTTTTTAGGGGACTTCGGCTGAAAGCTAGGAGTCGCCTGCCTTTTCCCAGGTTTTGAGAGCGAACGTAGTGAGCGGGCGAAAAGCTGGCTTACTTCTTCATGCCCTTCTTCACGCTGGCGTACTCTACAGTCCACCTCGTGGTTCTGGGCTTTCTGTGAAGCTTGAGCATGTTCTTCTCGCACTTCATGCTGCACAAGTCATAAACCCTGCCTTCTTTTGTAATGAACATCTTGCCTGTTCCAGGCTCAACTTGTTTCCTGCAAAAATCACATCTAGGCATATTTTATCACCATGATTTTTTTATTATTACTTGCTCCTGCCTGCCTTGTTAAGCGGCCTGGCCTCTATCTCTGTCTCCCTTAGCATGAGGATGTCTCCGAGCTGTACAGGTCCTCGGATGTTTCTCCTTATGACCTTGCTCTTGTCCCTGCCGTCAAGCACCCTGCACCTCACCTGGGTGGCTTCCCCCCTTGTGCCTGTCCTTCCGACTATTTCTTCAACACTAGCAGGCACTGCTGGAGAAAAAGTTACTCCTCCTCTAGGTCCTTCGTCTCGTCTAGGACCTCGCTCATCATGACCTCGTTCATCTCTTTCTGTCATTTTCCTATCAGCCAAAAAAATCACCTCGAGTTATTTTTTTGGAGTTGCAAAATTGAAAATTTTTGCAACTGCCATTCTTCATCACCAGGAAATTCTATTTCACTCCTAAATCTCTGAGCAAATCCTTAGCATCGCCTTCCTTGATGATTGCGACGCTAGCAGTGGGAACCTTCAATCCTGCAGCAGCTCCAAGCTCTGCCTTGTTAGCCACTTCAGCAACAGCAATCCCTTTCTCTTTCGCAAGCAAGGGTATGTGCATGATGACTTCTGGCGGGCTGACATCAGTAGCCACGACCACAAGCTTTGCCTTTCCTCTCTCAATAGCCTTGGTAACCTCGTTTGTTCCCTTGGTAATCTTCCCTGTCTTCCTGGCAAGCTCTATTGCCTCGTAAACCTTTTCGCTCATATTATTCAACCTCCTATCATCGGGTTATATTATGCTATATATTATGCATATTATACTGATATGCATTCATTGCTAATATGCATTCATGAGATACAAATCAGAATTGTACCTCGCTCAGCCCCTAAAAATCATTTAAGGGCTTCATAACTCATTGGTGAAGCAAAAGAAAAAAGTTTTGTTTATAAAGGTTTCTAAAAACAATTGTTTAGAAACCTCAAAACGAAGTTTTGAAGGTTGCGGAAGTTCTGGCTTTGCCAAGACTATTACACAACATCATCTATGAACATCTAAAGAAATTTGCAATGTGTTCCCATAGAAACCCATGGTCACATTATAAACTTCATCCTGAGTTCCTTTATTTCTTACTGAAGTATGCAGCATATCGTGCCTTTTGGCGATGCCTCTGTCAATTAATCTTTGTCTAACAGCAGGAAATAAAGTTGGAGCAGTAGCTTGATATTGCAATATTAAGATATCATTCAGGTTTACTTGTTTAACAAGCTTCAGATCATGTAACTCATCAAGCGCTTCAATCCTTTGGATTTCTGGAACATTGGCTCTCAAATAGCTAGCTCCTTCTTTATAATATAATGCAAGATGCTCATTAAATTTATTCATAGTAACTGTTAAGTAGTAACTTATTTATAAATCTATCGGTTTTTTCATGAAGTGTGCTTTTTTTTAAATCTCAACTCTTCATCTCTTTTTTACCTATTCTCTTGCGCTTTGGTCCAAACAACAACAGGATTCATTTTTTTTCGCCTAATGACTGGTGCACCGTCATTACTTGGCTTATTCATAACTTTTCTTAATTCCCCTATCAGATCATCTGTATTAAAAAATAGGTCAGCGGCAAATTGGTACATCACATCAATCCTCTTGGGCTCTTTAGGGAATAGTACATATCCTAATTTTCCTTTTCCAATGCTGTATCCTAATTCCAGGTGGCCTGATTTTCCGCATGGCATGAGCATTATTACTATGTCAGATCTGTTGAGATGAGTCTTGTCAAAATCAAAGACGTGCTTAGCGCCCCAGTCTTGCAAAGTCTCTTTATAATTAAGGCCTCTTTTCTTGCCGTATTTTCTCAGGTACTCATCTGCTTCAGGGCCGGGGGTTATCCAGCTGCAGAAAAATTCGCATTTAGGGAATTCTTTGCTTAACTTGTTTGCCAAGTCAATTACTTTCCAGTTCTTCAACGCTCCTATTATATACACCACTTTCTCCATGATAAATCACTGCTTTTATTTAATCTTTTTTTTGCGTTTATTCTTTTCTGTTTATCTATTGAGTTAGCTTTTACCTATTGAGTTAACTATTATGCTTACTGGCTCATATAGCTCACAATATCCGCGCTCTGCCTGAGTGTGGCGACGTACTGGTTCAGCACAGCCTGCTGGTTCACCAGGGCCAGATAGTTCTTAATGCCATCCTTAACCTGCTCATAGCCTAGTTGTTGCGGCAAGGTAACATTCAGTATCTCGACTATGTGGTAGCCGAGGCTCGTTTTTATTATTTTTGCTGTTCCTGGTTGGGAGCTGAAAACTACCTGTTCATACTCTGGCAGCAGCTGTCCTTCCTGGAAGTCATACAACCCACACCTTGACAAGCTGGCAGCGTCCTGGGAGTAGGTGCTCACCAACTCGCAGAAATTAGTCCCGTTAAGCATGGTGGCTATGCCTTTTATCTGCGCCAGCTTCTCAGCATCATTGCTCTGGTTGGAATATATTAGGAGCTGCCTTGTGGTGGCTTTTGCCAGGGTGACAAAGCCTTGCTTGTTAGCATCATAATAAGCTTGAAGGTCTGCTTCTGTCGGTAAAGTAACATTCTTGGTCACTTCGCTGACCTCTTTTTGCAGCAATAGGTTGTTCTTTATGTTGTTCCTGAATATT
>DATEYH010000085.1:0-2503 GCA_035256305.1 Candidatus Nanoarchaeia archaeon | reverse complement strand
CAGATACTTGCGACTGAGTAAGAGAATATTTTTTTTATTTTATATTTTCAATAATACTGTGTTTTCTATAGGCATAATATTAGATTTATCCGGGCTTGTAGCGAACCTGTCCCTCTGGGGGCGTTGTGAGAATTATTCCTTCCTTATTCTTTCCCTTATCTTTTGTATTTCTTCTTTGGTTAGCTTGTTGTTTATGTCTTTGATGGTTAGCACGAAGGTTAGCAGTTCATCGTAGTTTATTGGCACTTCCTTGTTTTTGAGATAGTATTGGTTGTCTATTCTTAGCTGCTTGTCTTGCTCCAGTCTTTTAGAATATCCTATAGGTACAATCTTTAGTTCTTCAAGCAATTCACATACTGCAATGGTGCATTCGTGGATTTCGCTTTTTATTCCGAGCTTCATCAAGAGCGCATAAATTGAGAAGTATTCGCAGTAGTATTTGGTTGTGGCAAGCCAGACTTTAGACTTGTTTATTATGCTCTTCAGAGTGTCAAGTGTTTCTTCTGCAGTCTCTAGGTATTCTTTTGCTAAGTTGTTATTTGGCTCTATTAGCTTGATTCCTTTGCTCTGCTTTTTGCACCAGCTTATGCTTGCCATATAATCCACCTTAGCACATCTTCTGTTCCTTTGATTATGATGTGCTTTTTAATTATTTCCTCTTTCAGGGATTTGGTTACTTGGCTTAGGCTTTTAACACTTATCAAGTGTATCTCCTTGTTTAGTTTTTTTCCCAGTGCTTTTATTTCTTTCTCATCCACCACTCCTGTAATCAATAAGTCTATGTCTTCTGCTTTGATAGGGTTTTCTGCTGCTGAGCCGAATATGATTGCTTTGGTGTTTTCAGGGAGGGTTTTGTGAAGTTCGCTAACAATTTCTTTTATGACCAGGTTTTCCTCGCATTTTTTTATGGCCTCATTCTTTTCTGCTATGGTTAGGTAATCAATTATGTTCGGGCTTTCAAGGTTAAGAGAGTAGAGGGTTAGTCTTCCTTTATGTTCTTTTCTCAGTACTCCTGCCTGTTCTAGTTTGTTAAGCCACTGCCTCGCTGTGGGGTGAGGAGCTTTGATTGTTCTGGATATTTCTGCCAGATGCAATTTTTCCTTGGGTTTAGCGAGGAATGCCCCCAAAGCATTATTTGTCACTTTCATAACCATATGGTTATTAAGATAACGATTGATATTTAAATGTTTCGGTTTATTGGAGTCGAACAATAATTAAAAGTTGCCGGACTTGTAGCAAATCTATCCCTCCGGGGGCGGGGATTCATATTTCTAATTTTTTCTTCAAACAAAACACAATAAAAAGCTTTAAATACTATCTTGCTAAAAAAATCATTATGAAGCTCATATTTCATGGAGCTGCGAAAGAGGTGGGAAGAAGCTGCATAGAGGTGCAGACCCAAGGCGACAGGTATGTTCTTGACGCAGGCATAAAGTTCAAGGAAGCAGGATTTGCCTATCCTGAGAAACTCATTAATCTTCCTGACATTGACGGACTGCTAATAAGCCACGCCCACCTGGATCATACAGGCGCGCTGCCATTATTCGAGCATTACAACATCATCTGCCCTATTTACTGCACCAGGCTCACCTATGCCCTGACCAAGGTGCTGCTCAAGGATTCTCACAAGATAGCAAGGATCAGGAACCTGCACCCTGCTTACAACAACACAGACCTGCACAAGATAGAAAAGGATGTGCGCTTTATAAAATACGACCGAGAATACAAGCACAGGAAAATCAACTTCACCTTCAGGAACGCGGGCCATGTGCCTGGAAGCGAGATGATACTGATAGAGGCAGAAGGAAAAAAAATCCTCTACACAGGAGACACAAAATTAAGAACCACAGAGCTTATGAAAGGAGCCTTCACTGACTACCATGACATTGATGTTATGATAATAGAAAGCACTTACGGAGCAAGGGAGCTTCCTAACAGGGCTGAGCTGAAAAAAAAGTTCCTTGACAAGATAGAGGAAGTTATCAACAGGGGCGGCTCAGTGCTCCTGCCAGTCTTCAGCCTTGGAAGAGCGCAGGACATCATGATAATGCTTGCAGAGAGAAAATTCAAGGCACCCATCTACCTTGACGGGATGTGCAAGAAAATAACCAACAGGATACTAACCATTAGCGACCCTTATGTTAACAACCTGAGCGTGCTTGACGAGATGTTCAACCACAGAGTAATACATGTGAGCAGCGAAGGCCACAGGCAGCAGGCAATGAGTAAGCAAGGAATATTTGTGACCACGAGTGGAATGCTCCAAGGAGGGCCTGTGCTCGCCTACCTTAAAGAGATGTGGCATGAGCCAAAAAACGCTGTCCTAATGACAGGCTACCAGTGCAAGCGCACCAACGGCAGGCACCTGATGGAGGAAGGCTATGTCTATCTTGAAGGCTGGAGGACTTATGTGAAGGGAGAAATAGAAAAATATGACTTCTCAGGCCATGCTGACAAGAACGACCTTAAAGAGATTATCAGAAGGGTTCATCCCAAGAAGCTA
>DATEYH010000084.1:0-3999 GCA_035256305.1 Candidatus Nanoarchaeia archaeon | reverse complement strand
TCCTTTTGCATAATATCCTCGAGTGAAGGATAAAGCTTTTTCTCAAGATAGTTATTGATATCCCTGGTTTTCTCATGCCTTCTTTCCAAAAGATTCTGGGCAAGCGTCATCATCAAAACCTCTGCATCACACTCTGTCCTGAAAAACCATTCCTTATCCCTGAACTTCTCTTTTAAGGAAACAATGTTAAGAACCTGGCCATTATGAGCCAAAGCCATTCCTGGGCGAGAGATGAACAAAGGCTGAGCATCCCTCTTCAGGTCAGAGCCAGCAGTGGAGTAACGATTATGCCCTATGAGCAGGTTGCCTTTGCGCTTATCAACCTCTTCCTCAAGATACTCCTTGTTAAAAACCTGCTGAGAAGAGCCAATGCCACGCTTAGCCTCATCAAACTTGCCTGTGACAGAGCTGTAACTGATAATGCCAGAAGAATTCTGCCCTCTGTTCTCCAAAGCCCTGAGAGCCTTAATCCCTTCCCTAGAAACAGCTTCATTGGAAATAATGCCGACTATGCCACACACGCCTCACACCTCTATTCCTAAAGTGAAGAACTATTTATCCTTGCTCGCCAGGCGAATATCCTCAGCCTTTATAGTGCTTCTCCTGGCATGCCTGCTAAGCTCATTAGCCTCCTTGCTAATCCTCTCACCAATATTCTCAAGAGAGTCGCGCAGAGCCTCCTTCGCATCTTCACCAACCCTGTAAGCCCCTGCTGCCTTCATAATCTTCTCCATAGCAGCCAAGGACAAAATCTTCTTTCCAGCCATAAAAAAGGCTAATATGAACTTGTTTATAAAATTATTGTAAAGCTTACAGTACGCACAGGACAAGTTTAAGTAAGATATTTAAACCATAAAAACAAACTCTTTGCCATGGGTGTAGGTTTTGGTGGCAGGAAGAGCAAAGGAAGCAAAGCAGAGCGCGAGCTTATTCATCTTTTCTGGGCGCATGGATTCGCAGCAATGAGAGCAGCCGGCTCTGGAAGCACCCAGCACCCAAGCCCTGATGTTATTGCTGGCAACGGCAAGTTGTTCTTTGCTATTGAGTGCAAAGCCTCTGCAGATCCTGTCAAGTACATAGAGAAGGATAAAGTCAATCAATTAGACTTGTTTGCTAATTCATTCGGAGCAAGGGCTATTGTTGCCTTAAGGTTTGACAATGAGAAATGGTACTTCATGAGATTGACAGACTTGAAAATTACCAAGAGCAGCTATGTTGTGACCCTTGACCTAGCCAAGAAGAAAGGCATGAGCTTTGAAGAGATGATAGGGGAGTATAGCCAGGGAAGGTTGGAGTAAAGAAGAATTCTTTGAGAAAGCTTAAAAACGTAGAAAATTGAATTTTAAAGCAAAAATTTAAATTCTTTATTTTGTTTCTATACTATTCAACATGGCAAGAACTCTGGACTACATGGTTGAAGAAACAGATAATCATGTTGTTAAAAAAACAGATTCTGACATTACTGAAGAGAAAGGCCTCCTGAGCTTCTTGAAGAACTATCCTCAAAATATTGATGGCAGAACGACGAAAAACATCTTCTTTAATTGGATACGCAAGAAACAGGAGCGATTGTCCTATTTCATTGGCCTCTCGTTACTGGCCCATATGACTATGCTAGGTTCGATAATGATGTTCCGAGCTGCCAACAACCCTAAGCCAGTCAAGAGCACCACCGAATACCGTGCTGTCCAAGAAGCTCTACGTGATATTAATCTTACAACCCTTTCATCAATTCTAACTGATAAAGATATACTTACAGCCATTCCTTATCTAGATGAAAACCTGACTGCAAAAGAACAAGCAGACATCTTTAAGGCCATAATTTCGAAATCCATGCTGCGTTTAAAAGAGCAAAATAATGATGGAACCATTACGCCGCAGGATATGGTAGCTATGTTCAAAGATTTGCAGGAGTTTGAAACTTCTCAAGGGTCTAGGCTCTATCGTTTTGATGACGGTGTTAAGAGAGAATCAAAATTCTTTAGTCTTACAAAGGAAAGATATGAACGTCTCCAAACCTTAAAGCAAGAGGAAAATATAGACAAACGACAAACCAAATCAGGCGATGTTGAAGTTTGGACAGGAAAAAGTTTCGTCCGTGTTCCTAAGGAATACTATTTTCATAAGGCGCCTTATGAACAGATGCTGGCAACTGGATCACGCCTTTTTTATGCCGTGGAAGGTTTCCCGATGCTAGAAATGCCGGGGGGAGCTATGATGGCAAATGAGGATTCGTACCAAATTCAAAAGGTTAAAACAATTG
The DNA here is from genome assembly GCA_035256305.1 of Candidatus Nanoarchaeia archaeon. Lineage (GTDB taxonomy): Archaea > Nanobdellota > Nanobdellia > Woesearchaeales > SM23-78 > SM23-78. The sequence goes on along the minus strand of DATEYH010000084.1, from coordinate 1,736 downwards.
CAACAAAAAAACCAACCGAATTCTCAATTTTTCTTTTACCCAGATCAAAGATTACAAATATGAAACCGAAGCCGATTTACACATCTCAAGTTACTCTGACTAAAGAGAATATTAGTACAATTCTTGATGATTTAATGCAATTGAATGAAGTTGAGCAAATAAAAGTGTTTGACAGAGACTATCTCCAGAAATATGATCCTCAGAATTATCTTCTCGCTAGCCTCACAGGGGATTTTATCTACAAGAATCTGGGAATTGTATTCATTCTTCAGAACCCGTTATCAACCGGGTTTGATTTTCTTGAGCAGCTATACTATCGAAAACAATCTTTTGATAAATTCATAACTTACTGGCATAACAACCCAAATACTCAAACCGGAATTGAAATCCTTTTCTGCTTAGCTGCTTTTTACGACTTCGAGAGGAGAAGCCTTCTTTACCTTCACGAATCTGCAGAGGTAGCTGAGAAAGTTCTAAGAAATGAAGCTGTTGAATTCGATGTTTTCAATAAACAAACCAAAGCTTACGTACTTCATCAGACTTATCAAGACTTGGTTTCACAAATTCAAGGCCGCGGAGTTTTAAGTCTTGACTCTGTGCTTAAAACCTATGAGGAACAACAAGCAAAAATTTACCATCGGCTGATAAGTATGGGTGGTGATATAAAAAACAGGGCCCGCTTCAGCTTGGGTGTCCTTTATTGGGATGAAGCACGCTCTGATCGCGCGATCCGAACATGGAAAGAAATAGATTCTTCATATTTCACACCTTGTCTTGATCAGATCCGAAAAATAATTGCATCTAACAATTCTGATGAAAACTCAAGGTCTTTAGTTTCGAGAATAGACAATGTTCTTAACGCAGAAGATGCAAAGAACAGGCACGAATTCCTTGGAAGGCTAACTCAATACCACAAATGGGAAAAGAGATTAACCAATGCGCATTGAGGACGACCAGGCCATGTTCTTCGGGCCTAGAAATAACCCTGCTCTGATCAATCCTCATTTTAGCGTCATCTGCTTTTCTTTAATATATTTCTCCTTGGGCTTGAACACAAAGCTTGTCTCATCATCAAAATAGCCGCACATGAACTTGTCAAGAGATATGCCTGTCCTTTTGCTCAGCATCAAGGCATAGAAGAAGGTCTGGGTAGAGGCGTATTTTTCCTTCTCTGCCCTTGGCTTATAGTCCCACACCCAGAGCTTGTCATCCTCTAGCCTAAGAACATCTATGTGGCCTGATAATGGCTCTTTGGTTGAGAACAGCTCATCAAACTTTTTCTCTCCGAACTCGTCAGCCCTTAGCCATATAGGAACTTCCGCTCCTAATGTCTTGTTGTCATAGCTGAGCATGAATACCTGGACATTGCTGTGAGCATTGTTGTACTTGTTCCAGTGCAAGCCTTCCTTTGCCAGCACGCTCACCTCGTGATTGTCAACCTGCCTTGGCTTGATCCCAAGGCTGAACTTTAGCTGGCTTCCTCTTGGACCGATTAAGAAGGGCTCCTGTGGGCATTTATTAAAAACTTCATCCAGGTAGGTGTGCAGATGAGAGAACCCGTTGGTTTTTAGCAATCCAAGCTTTGCCTGGTGCAACCTATAGTGATAATACCAACCGTGGTCAAGAGAAACTTGTCTTATCATTATGAAAAATATTTTAGAAGAAAGAGTTTAAAAAACTTTTTATCTTCTCTTTAGTACCTTCTCAATCTTCATCTCTTCAGCCTCTATCTTCTT
>DATEYH010000083.1:0-5633 GCA_035256305.1 Candidatus Nanoarchaeia archaeon | reverse complement strand
GCTGTGAATTTTGCAAGTGTTCCAGAGGTTCCTGCTCCTGAGATGTTGCCGCTTCCTGCGGTTATTTTTGCGCTTATTGTCGCGTTCAGCTTGGTCTCATTAAGCAACAAGGTTACTTCTCCGCTTGCACTTCCGTTGTAGATGTAGATATTGTCTCCGTATACTCCGCTTATGTCTCCTATTCCTCCGCCCGGGCAGTTGGTTCCGTTCTCCAGGCATATGTTTACGCCGGCTATTGTTGCTGTCCCGCTTTGCACGTACAATGCTCCTGACACGTTAAGGGCAACTGCTCCTGCTCCTGCTTTTCCTATATATACCTGGTTTCCTCCAATATTCCATTTTAGGTAAAGGCTCCCGCTGCTGTCAATGTAAAGGTCTGATCCTGTCCCGCTAATATAGTTCCCTGTTTCAGGCATGGTTCCGTCTGAGTAGAGCGTTAAGGTGCCTGCCTGCTTTATCTTTCCGCCATCAACTGTCAGGTTGTTGGTTATGTTCAGGCTGCCGTTAAGCTCTGAGTCTCCTAGCTCTTCTATATATAGGGTGTCGTGGCCTGGGTCGTTCTCTGCCATTATTGGTATTGATAATAAAATTAGAACTATCGAGACTAGAATGAATTTCCCTGTTAACCTATTAAATTCTTTTTTCATTCTCATACCTTTCCTAGCTGCACAATATTTCCTTTCAGGTACAAGTCTCCTGTGAGCCTGTCAAAGTAGCCTAGGACTATGCCGAGCTTGTTCTGTATCAGGTAGACTGGTGATTGCGGCGGTGTTATTGACTGCTGCTCTTCGTATATCCTGCCTCTCAGGTGCAGGTTTCCTGTTTCAGAATCAATCCAGGCAGTGTAGGTTCTTACCTCTGTAAATAATCTTGTCTCTGAGTAGCCTATCTTGAAGTCGCTTTCCCCTGGCGTCCCTGTTGAGTTCTGTATTAGCAATCCTTTTATTATGAGGTTGCCGAACCTGTTGAACCTTCCGATCATTATTCCTGCAGGCGTTTCCAGCGGCGCTAGTATGTCCTGGAAGACCTGGTCCTCTATGCCTTCAAAGCAATAAGCAGGCCTCTGGTTTATGTTTGGGCTGCTGCACAGGTCAGAGGTTTCAACCAAGGTTGCATTGATTGCCGGCTCAGTTGCTTTAGTTTCATTTGATGTTATGGTGATTAGGAAGATGTTGCTAGTTACCAGCTTGTCCCCATCAGTAGCGTAGATGTAGGCAGTGTATGCTCCGGTGTTTTCAGAGCTAATGCTCAGGGTGCTTTGGGCTATGGTGCTGCCTATCTCTGGAATCTCGTTGATGTCGTACTGCACAGTGTCGCCGTCAGGGTCTGTGAAATAATCATCCAGCTCCAAGGCTATTGTTTGCCCTGCTGCCAGGATTATGTCAGGTATGTTCTTGGTCTGCTCTGGCGCAGAGTTTTCTTTTGTCCTGGTTATTATCAGCTCGGTTATGGTCAGCGTGGTGTTAGGCTCCAGCTCTATGATTAGCACCGGGTTGCTCACTCCTGCTAGGTTGCATGTTTCTGTGCATAGGTTAGTGAACTCATAGCCAGCAGGAATTGTCGGCTCCGGTGTTGGTTCAGGCTCTGTTGGAGTTTCTGTGGTGTTGGTCTGGTTTGTCTCATTTGCTTCTTCAGCTGTTTGTTCAATAAATGTGAAGTTGGTTTCTACCCGCAATATGTCATCAGCCAGAACAATCAGGGCTATCGCAGTGTATTCCCCAGCAGCAGCTGGCAAATAAGTATTTCCATCAAGCTTGGCTGTTTCCTCTCCACGGGTAACATAGATTGATTTATTTTCTGCATCCGGCGTAATGGTTATTGTTACTGTTTCTCCAAGCACATAGATGCCTTTGTCTGTGCTTATGGTGTGGCTTAGCTCTTCTCCGACAACCATTCCTGTTATCAGGGAATCTTGCGGCTTGGTTATATCAGCTACTGTGTACTCGACATCATTTATTCTTAGCTTGACTATGGCTCTTGTTCCTTCCAGCGCTCCGCTTATCCTCAATCCAGTGAGGTTAGTAATGTCAAGCTGGGTTTCTGTGTAATGGCTGAATTCTTTGTTGTAATCAATTGCTTCCTGCACCTCTCTTGTTGCGGTTGTGTAACCTGTGAGGGTGCCTTGCGGAGCATAGAATATGGCAAAAATTGCAAGGACAACAAGCACAGTTGCTGCGACACTACCTATGATTATGGTTGTTTTTCTCCTGCTTTCTCTTGGCTTTTTTATTTTTACGTTGACTGGTTCGTTTATGTTCCTGATTTCGCTCTCTGCAGCCATGGCTTCTGGCAATGCATTGTTGTTTTCTAGCTTGCCAATTATTTCGTCTGGGAATATTATTCTCTCTCCAAGGAGGTTTTCCATTTCTGTTATTCCTTTGATGTATCCCATTTTCATTCCTTGGTGAGTTTTAGTTTCCTGGCTGTTTGCATGGTTTCCTCTGCTTCCTTTATCTTGCGCAAAGCATTCTTTTCAAAGTGAGAAACCGCTGCCTGGCTTATGCCGAGCTTTTTGCTTACCTCTATCTGGGTGAGCTTCTTGGCTCTTAATTCTAGAACTGCTATTTCTTTCTGAGTAAGCATCTTATAATATGTCTAAGTTATAAAACTTATTTTGCTTATATTTAAATCTTTCGCTGAAAGTTCTCTTTTTATAATATCTATAAGTTTTAAAAATTATTTTGCTTATATTTAAATCTTTTGGTAAAGGAATAAGAAAAACCATAAAAACCCACTCACAAACCTCAAACAGCATGCTAAGCCAAGCAAAGAGAAGAGACCTGGAGAAACAAGGCTACAGGCTGGTAGGAGAGCACTCAGCCATTAAGGCCTGCCTCTGGACCAAGAAAAGCCTGCTAGGCCAGGGCGAGTGCTACAAGCAGAAATTCTATGCTATCAACAGCCACAGGTGCGTGCAGATGACACCAAGCCTGCCGTTCTGCACCCTGAGATGCACCTGGTGCTGGCGCGACATAGAGCACACCCTGCCTAAATGGGCTGGCAAAACAGATCCTCCAAAGAGAATAATTGCTGAGTGCATAAGAGAGCATGTCAAGTACTTGCAAGGCTTTGGAGGCAACAAAAAAACTAACAAAGAGAAATACGCAGAGGCGCACAAGCCAATGCACTTTGCAATCAGCCTTGCAGGAGAGCCAACGCTCTACCCCCAGCTTCCTGAAATGATTAGGGAACTGAGAAGGCAGAAGATTACCTCTTTCCTTGTGACCAACGGCACTAGCCCTGAGATGCTTAAGACACTAAAAAACAAAAACAGCCTGCCAACCCAGTTATATATCACGCTTCCTGCGCCAAATGAAGAGGTTTTCAGCCAAGTATGCTCGCCATTGATAAAAGATGGCTGGAAGAAAATCCTTGAATCATTAAAGATAATGAAGGATTTGAAAAAAAAGACCAGGACTACAATCCGCCTAACTGTTGCCAAGGGCATCAACATGAGCTTTGCCGAGCAGTACGCTAAGCTGATAAGGATTGCAGAGCCAATGTTTGTTGAGGTAAAAGCTTTCATGCATGTCGGCTATTCAAAGAAAAGATTAGAGATTAGCGCCATGCCTATTCACTCTGAAATCAAGGAGTTTGCAGGACAAATAGCAAAGCACACAAGGTATAAAATTGTGGATGAGCAGCCAATCTCCAGGGTTGTTTTATTGATGAAGAGAGACAGTAAGAAGAGAAAAATCAGGTTCTAGGATTTACCTCGCGAGCAATTAAAATTTAACGTAAACGTAATAACTTATTGCGCCTCAATCGGCGGCGAGCCTTACAGACTATATCTCTATCAACTTCCCATCTGGCCCAGGGTTAATAATCAATGTCTTGCCTATCTTATCTTGCTTTCCCTCGTTCTCATGCAGGTGACCACACACAACCAGGAGAGGTTTTTCTTCCCTTATAAAGTCCCTGTAGCTCTTGTTGCCAGCGTGCTCATGCATTATCTTGTCTGTGTTGTTGCCATAGGGCGGGGCGTGGAATAATAGGACTAGTTGCTTGCCCTCTCTCTTCTTCCTAATCCTCTCTGCGAACCTGTCGAACTTGTTGTCGCGCATTGAGAACCCCCCTCCTCCAAAGCCTGCAAAGATGATGTTTTCCTTTTCATAGAATTCCTTATGGAGGTAGAACAGGTTTTTGCGTAGGGAGCATTCTGTTCTTAGCCTTTCTTCTCCTTCATGGTTGCCTGGGATAATGAGGACTGGCTTGCCAAAGCTGTTTAGCTCGTGCAGCAGAATCTTGAGGTGATTCTCAAATATACTGATATCTCCTGCGCAGAGCACCAGATCTGCCTTAACTGCCTTTTTCTTGAGCTTCCTGAGAGCTTCCATCTCTCCGTGAGTGTCCACAAAGGCTAATAACATCATTTTGCTGTATGTACATAGGCAGGGTATTTAAATTTTTACCCAGAAAACCAGGGAATAATAAGGTTATTATTAGTTATAAAATAGATAAATTAGTTAAAAAATACCTTTATTTATCATTTAATATAGAAAAATGAACTAAAAACTCTAAAATACCTATAAAAATGTATTTTTTATTACAAAATAGAAACATTTATATATGTGATTAACAATAATAGTGAGGTAAAAGATATACGAGGGACGTAAGTGTTATGGTATTTTCAAAAAATAAGAATACAACCAAAGCAGACCTAGAAAGAATTCTGCTCTTTGGAATAGAAGAGAAAGATAAAGACCTGCTAAAGACAGTCATAGACACATACGCGGCTGCGCAGGATGTCTCGCAAAAATGCACAAGCAAGTTTCACCCCCTACACTACAAGAACGAGAAAGGCCACATCTTCTACATAGGGCATGACGACAAGTCCTCCCTCAAAATCAACGGTAAACTAGCAGAATACGTTACAGGAGACATCAAGATAGGCACTCCTGAAGGCAGGAAATACGTCAGAAACTCAACAGGAGTGGACGGAGCAATAGAGGTATTGTATTCTGAAGGCGGAAGAATAAAATCGCGCAGAAGAATGTTCCACGCAGCACCAGACGAGGTTGCCTATGAGAGAGGAGCGATTAAGGAAGGAGAAGACGTCACTCCCGAGGTTCTTGGCTTTAAAGACAATGGAAGCGGCTTCACAAGGCAATTGTTCGCTATCTCAGCAACAGGCAGGGACCCGAGGATGTACGTCATAACTGTAAGCGGAAAAACAGGCGACATAAGGGTGATGCACAATTACGAGATAGTCCACTCAACAGTTGCTGATGAAATCCCAGGAAAATACGTCATGTTCCTCAATCCCAGAGGAAGGCTATACGATAATAGGACAAAGAGGGTTAACCCTGCAGCAGACAAGGACGATAAGCAATTCTACTCTTTTGCAAAAGCCTATAGCGACAGGATTTTTGCCTAGCAAAAAATATTAAAACAACCCGCTACCTTCTATCACAATGCAACCCTATATCCAGACAACCGAGTACACCACAGCAGCCTGCTCACTCATGAGCATAATCAACCACTACAACCCGGGGTTCAAGCTGGACAGGGATAATGAGTTCATAATCTGGAGAAACACAGCCAACCTGCCTGTGAGAGCATCCTCGATCTATGGCTTGGCAATATTTGCAAAAAAGCAAGGCCTGAGCCCGAGCATTGTCCTCGGAGAGAAA
>DATEYH010000082.1:0-4704 GCA_035256305.1 Candidatus Nanoarchaeia archaeon | reverse complement strand
TCCTTATATTTCCGGCGATAATCAGCATACTTGTCTTCTGGACTGTATTTGGGAGGCTTTGGTTTTGCCCTTGTCTGCCCGCAGCTGCACTTCGCGCTTAAGCCATAATTGCCGCATGAAGGGCATTTGAGTATATGATGCATCATGGCTCAGCCACCCTGCCTTTTGAAGCTTATCTCTCCTTTGCTCTCGACAATAACTTTAGTCATCTTGCTCTCTGTTTCCTTGAAGATGCTCTCTGCTTTTTTGTAATCCTTGGCAGTAATAAGCAGCCTGTATGTTCCTCCGCCTAGGTAAGCAGCTTCAAGGTCAGAAGCAGCTTCCTTTGCTTTTTCAAAAGCCTTTTTTATAATTGTTAAACCATCCTCATCATAGCTTTTTATCTCAACCTTAACTATGATCTCCACCTTTTTGGGAGTAATCTTCTCCCTTACAACTTCCTCAAGCTGCTTTGCAGCCTCTTTTTCCAAGCCTAGCTTCTCAAACGAGGCATTATTCTCAACAACGTCTTCAAACGCCAGGTAAAGGTAGGGGTAATGGCTCATTATTTTGGGCGCTACCTCTCTGTAAAGATCCTCAGCAGTTTTTTTGAGCTTAATAGCAGTTGAGGAGAGTATTTTCTCTGCCTTCTGCTCCTGCTTTATGGTCTCTGTCTTGTTCCTTCTTTGGGAATCATTAACCCTCCTAAGGGATAAGTCAATGTGCCCTCTTTCAGGATCAACTCTTATTACCTTGCACACCACTTTCTTGTCTTCCTTAACAAAGTCCCTTATGTTCCTGATCCTTCCAGGGCTTACCTCTGATATGTGGATCAGGCCTTGCTTGTTATAATATTCGTCAAGGATGACTGTTACTGCGTGGTATTGTATTTTTACGACTGTGCAGAGCACGAGTTCTCCTTCCTCAGGAAAGCCTTCCCTTCTCAGAAACATGCTTTAGCTCCTCCAAACCTGTTAATCTAGTCTGTCAACCTAATTCTAATCTGTCAATCTAGTCCAGGACTTCCAGCACTCTTGCCCGAACCCTGGTCTTTCCCCCTCCTGGCAATGCCAGCAGCTTGCTGCATACCAGGCACTTAATCTTTGAGGCTGATTTGCCGAATATTATCTGCTCATTCTTGCACTTGGGACACCTGACCTTGATGAACTTGCTCTTAGGCTCTTTTACTGCTTCCATGATTAATACCTCCTTAACAGTCTGCTCAATTATTAGTTTGAATTAGGCTTAAAGAATAATAGAGGATTTATAAAGGTTGTTGAATTGTCTCTCGGTATAATCTAAAAAATGTTCTCACGATTGACTCAAAGCGCTGGTTGACTTCAGGAGAGTGCAGCACGCTCACCACTTGTTCGTGGGTTGCAGTGTTGGTCCCGTCTTCTTCTATAACATCTGTGATGCAGGAGAAAGCAACAGCCTTCATGCCTCTGTTCCTGGCAACAATAACTTCTGGGGTGACTGATGTCCCAACAGCATCAGCCCCTAATCCTTTCCTGAAAAACAATCCCTCGGCATCAGTCTCATAAGTAGGCCCTGTAACTCCCAGAAGCACTCCTTCATGCACTCGATCCTTGTATTTCTTGGCAGCTGACAAGAAGAGCTTTCTGAGCTCAGGGTCATATGCTTCATTCATGGGCTGAAACCTCTCGGTTGGCTTGCCATTATCCACTCGATTGAAGGCAAGATGCCTGCCTAATAGAGCATTAGGAATCATATTGATGTGTGAGCTTATAAGCATGATGTCTCCTACGCAGTAATCCAGGTTGAGCCCGCCTGCTGCATTAGTGGCAAAATAATTCTTCACTTCCAGCTCAGCCAGCATGTGTATAGGAAAAACAGCTTTCCGGATGCCGTTGTTGAAAGGCTCATCAGCCATCTCATAGTAATGCTTCCTTCCCTTAAAGCAAAGCACATCAACTCCCTCAAGCCTACCCACTACCAGCTTCCCCTCATGACCAGGCATTTGCGGGACAGGGAAGCTCGGGATTTGAGAATAATCCAAGGTCTTAGCATCTTTGATCAGATTAGCAATGTAGCCCATCCCAGAGCCAAGTGTGATGCCGAATTCTGGCTTATAATCCTTTATGAATTGTGCTACGGTATAAGAAGCCTGGCGAACATGATATTCATAATTGTAATGGAAATCTGCCTCATTACTAAACTCTCCCTCTATATCCATTATAGAGTGAGAAAACCATAGTTGCTTTATAAAAATTACGGTTATAAAGGTTCCGTCCTAAATGCCGGTTAGCAGCCTAAGGTCGAGCTTCTACGAAAGATTAAACTAACTGACAAAGGGGAAGCTCCATCCGGGAAATGTCAGTAATTAAAAATAAGAATTGAAAGCGAGAAGCTGCTAACCCGAACGAAAGTGAGATTTAGGGTGGAGCCGGTTATAAAGAAAAATGCCTTAACAATAGCCGAGCTTATACCAGCTCAACTTTCTTAGCCCTGAATCCCTTGCGCTGGCTATGGGTCTTGTTGCATTCCTTGCATGTAAACCTGAAGTCTGTCTTCTTGCTAAGCTTCTTGCCTCCTCTCTTAGGCTTGGGAGGCTTAGAATACCTGCCAAGGTTACCAAATCCCCGCCTCAGCCCTCTTCTCCTCACTCTTGAAGTTGAGCCTCTGGACATTGGATGAGCAGCTCCTCTTCCCTTCTTCTTGGCAAGAGACACCTTATGCTCAGTGTGCTTCCTGCAAAAAGGGCAGTATCTCTTAACAGTCTTCTTAATCTTCATGTTATCGTCGTTGGAGAAGAATAGGGTTTAAAAAGATTACTATTTGATTTGTCTTAGCGAAGTGATTTGTCTTAGCGAAGCTTTTTCAGCAAGGCTCTGCGCTGCCTCGCTTTATGAGAAGCTCGGCTATTAATGGGTCAAGTTTTACTTCTTCGCCTTCTTCAAAAGGGCCTAGGACAGCACCATCCCTGCCAACGAACTCAGGTAAAGAGATAAGGATTTTAACCTTCTTGATCTCAGCAATTTCATCAACGCTTTGGGCTAGCTCACTGGCAGTTGCAAAATCTGTTTGAGCAGCTGGCGCAGACGAATTAGGCTCTTCAGTTTGCTCTTCAACTGCTACTTTGCCTTCTGCTTCTTTTTCATCCCTTACTGGCATTACAGGCTTAGCCTCAATCACAGGCTCATCCTTTGGAACTAGCTTGCTTTTATCATCAAACTCCCTGACTTCAATTATTGAGTCAAGCACCTGCTCCTTGTACTTGGCAAAAAGCTTTACCTGCTCGTCAAAGTAATCTCTTTCAGATGGCAAAAGCGCAGAGGTGTCAATGACATCAGAGCCTGTTCGCGCCTTGTTCATGGCCATGAAGATAATCTTTTTCTCTCTTTTCTCATATAATTCCTTGATTATCCTCCTTATGTTCTGGAACTGTATTTTCAGCTTCTCGCGCTCTGCAGAGGCAAACAGCTCATCGCCCTTCCTGGTGATAGCCTCTTTTTTTTCCTTAAGATAGGCAAGCACCTGCTCATAGAAGTCTTTGTCAAGGGTTTGGAGCTCCTCGCGGTTCTTTTCTCTGCGCAGCAGGTCAAAGAGAGTCTCATAGGTAATCCTGATATCAACCATGATTTCAAAGAAGAAATATGCTGTTTATATAGTTTATTGTGCGTTGGCAGAACCTTTTATCAAAAGCAAAATACTTTTTAAATAAGCAAGAATAACCCTTAAGCTATGGCCTTATTAAAATTCCAGGATTTGAAATTTATCGACGAGAAAGACAGGATTAGGGTTATCTTCCTTAGAATCTATTATTTTTACATCTCAAAAGAGGAGATGGCAAGAGTTGGGCGGTTCAAAGTCAGTTCTGATTCCATAGAGTTTGACTGCCCTGAGAAAAAAGCAGCCAACAAGTTCAACCAATTGCTTGCCAAGGAATTTGAGAACCTTGTTTGTAGCATTAACAACCTGAAAACTGTTTATGTTCACAGGAATTCTGGCATTCCCTTGGTTGGAACAGGGGTTTTTGGCTTGATTGACAGGAACACTAACTGCATAGAGCTCAAGCCGCTAACTGCCTGCAACCTTGACTGTGTTTTTTGCAGCGTGGATGCTGGGCTTAGCACAAGAAAAACCACTGGCTATGTGGTTGAGAAGGATTATTTGGTTGAGGAGTTCAATAAATTGGCAGATAGTAAAGAGCATGGTGTTGAGGCTCATATCGGACCGCAGGGAGAGCCTTTGCTCTACGCTCCCCTAGTCGAGTTGATTAGGGATTTGAAAAAGAACCCCAAGGTAAAAATCATTTCTATTGACACCAACGGGACTTTGCTTAGTGAAAAGATGGTGGACGAGCTTGTAGAGGCTGGCTTGACCAGGTTTAACATCTCAATTAATGCTCTTGAGCAGGAAAAATGCAAGGCTTTGGCAGGAGCAGATTATAATCTAAAGCACCTGCTGCGCATGATTGAGTATGCTAGCAGGAAAACCAGTGTGTTGATTGCGCCTGTGATTGTGCCTGGCATGAATGATAAGGAGCTGGCAGGGTTGGTGGGCATTGGCAAGGGCTTGAAATCAGACTTTCCTGTGCTTGGAATCCAGAACTTCTTGAACTACAAGCGCGGAAGAAACCCTGCGAAGCAGAGGAGCTGGGAGGAGTTCTTTGAGATGCTCAAGCCTCTTGAAACTGGCACTGGGGTTAAGCTTAAGCTTGCAAAAGAGGATTTTGGCATAAAGCCTGACACCAAGCTTGAG